>NZ_JBEHFT010000010.1:0-75909 GCF_040225455.1 Corynebacterium sp. KPL2838
ATACCGAAGCCAGCGACTAGTTCCACTGCTCCTGAAAAAGAAAAGCAAAAGGAACGCAGACAAACATAACCTGCCCCTGCACAGGGGCAGAGTTACGAATCCTGGGCTCCTTCAAGCGGAACTGCTAACAACGTAATGGGGACTCCGAACTCGGAGGTTCATGGCTCAGACCATGAACATTCCTGGCCTGACCTTCTAATCTCAGCCGTTGACACCAATCCCGCTCCGTTGACTCGACGGAGCGGGGTTCGCTGATCCTGCTCCCATCCGGCATACTCATTCCTCTCCCTACGAGACTGGAGCATCATGACTGACTCCCTATTCACATCAGATGGCTACTGGATCATTGGAGTCGAAACCAAAGCCGCAATCCCACAATCCGATTTCCCACCCGACATCGTGGCGATGATTGATCTGCTCACAGCTCGGCGATACTGGCCTTACCTCCCTCACGTGGACCTTGACTTGATGGAGCAACACCATCCAGGAGCCAAGGAACTTATCACTGACTTGAAGCGCGCTTTGCACAACGAGTGGGACATGCTCAGCGGCTGGACGGGGCTGTATGAATCCGGTCAAGCCCAGCGAATCGTAGCGCGGGTAACAGCCGAGGTCGAGGATAAGGAGCTCGCTTTTTGCAGCGGCATCATCGAGGACCTGTTGCTGTGGGCCATGAACGATGAGCGGTAAGCGATGGAAGGCCGCAAGGTGCTCAAAGAGCATGGGGTGCAAAGCCCCGACGCCTTGTTGACGCTCCCGTACGACCCAGCTGGGCTTGCTGACTGCGAACTGGAATTGTGGCGATCGGAACTGCGGCGTAACTAACTGCATTGGCTGATTCAGAATGCTGTGGCAGCGGTGCGGGAGGGGGATAGGTTGCCGGCATGGCAGGTGACGAGGTTCGCGGCGGTAAGGGAGTGGCTGACGGGCTTGATTGATCATGAATAATTGTGCGCCCAGCTCGGCCCAAGCGTGCACCCGTTAATATAGTTCCATGTCTGAAGAGTCTTTCCTGCTGAAGTACGACGGCGCACGTCTACAGTCCGAGCCGATGTCGGTCGCAGAGATCGGTCCCGTCTTCCTGGCGTTGGACGAACTCGTTAAGGCTATCTACCGCAACGTCGATCCACTGTCCGCTGAA
This sequence comes from Corynebacterium sp. KPL2838, assembly GCF_040225455.1. Classification (NCBI taxonomy): domain Bacteria; kingdom Bacillati; phylum Actinomycetota; class Actinomycetes; order Mycobacteriales; family Corynebacteriaceae; genus Corynebacterium; species Corynebacterium sp. KPL2838. The sequence continues at coordinate 1,142 of NZ_JBEHFT010000010.1, forward strand.
GTGCCTGAGCTGGAGATCGTCGGAGTCGAGCAAGGCTCGTATTCGGTCTTCTTTGATGTTGGAAGTCAGGCTCTCGATGGGGTTCTGAACTGGGCCTCGGACTCGAAAGTCAACACTGCACTCACCCTTGGGGGTGGTGTTGTGACTGTCAAAGAAATCATCGGCTGGGTCATGAAGGCACTGTCAAACAAAGCCGCGATGCAGGAGCAAACAGAAGTTCCCTATCCAGATCTTCGTGAGAACTTGCAACTTGAAAGGCTAACTGATGCGCTTTTAGCAAAGTCTCGGGGGCGCAAAAATGTTGCAGCGATCGTAAAGCCGACTCTCGAACCAGGGATTGAAGCAGTCGAACTGGCCGGCTCTCGCAGCGTTGAAGTGCACATCAACGAAGAGGAGGGACGGAGAATGGTCAACTACGCGGAGACGCTTCCAGAGCCAACAGTTCAAGTTGCGACCGTCTCGGCTCGCTTTGCCACTGCAAATCTCATTGAGCCTCTTAAGCGCAAATGGCGGATTGAGACTGAAGAGTTTGGAACGATATCCATTCGTCTGCTTGACGAAGAGTTTGCAGCTCTCGTTAGCTCGGGCGAAGCGAACCTTGCGCGGTCGTACGACATGCGGATCCGTGTAGAGACTCAGGTCGGACCGGACGATGAAGAGAAGTCGAGCTATGAGCTGTTGACCGTATATACAGACGATGGTGAAACTGGCGAACAGATGGAGTTGGAACTTTAGACTGTGAGCGAAGTGACTCGTGGATTAGTTCGCATCCTCGCTGGGTGAGAACGCCGAGGTAGTTGTCTTGCCGTGGTGCACACCCCGGAATTCTGTGGTGCAGGGGTATTAGCAGGTCAGGGGTTCAGGCTGGTGGGGGAGTTTCGTGAAAGTGCCATATTTTGGCTGCGAGCTTCACCGCTCGCAGCCTTTTTCTTTTGCCATTTTCTTCCTGCATCTCTAGAGGCCAGGAGAAGTTGATCAAGCGGCGTTTAAACGGCTCTCGCTGCACCGCATTGAACATCCGTTGGTGAGAAGTGTGGTGGGCCAGGAGGGGCATCGGAAAGCGCCTGCTGTAGCTGCAGACCGACCTTCGCGCTCACTGGCTATGCGAAAGGTGGCGCGGGTTGTGCTCCCCGTGAGCGCCAAGGGAAGGGGGGATGGGCCTGTCACTACAAAAACAACGCCCAGAGAGCCTCTCAGGCTGCACTGGGCGTTGTTTGAAGGTGGGGAAGGCTATGCCATGACCTTTGTCTTCTTAATCGCCTTCTGGAGGCGCTTGTGGTAGTTATCCATGGCGGGGCGCAAGAACAGGCCGAGGATAAGCGCCGGGATAGCGAAGAGAAGGAGCATGCCGAGCTCCCGGAGGATGTCGGCCTCGTAAATGCCGGCGATGGCGCTGCGGAACGCGTCGATGCCGTAGGTGGCCGGCAGCCATGGACTGACATTTTGGAACCACTCCGGAAGAAGTGGCAGAGGATAGGCGCCGCCGGAACCGGAGACTTGGACAACCAAGAGCAGAACCGCGAGGGCCTTGCCCGCGCTATCGAATGTGATAACCAGTGAATATATTATCAACATAAACACCAGTGAGATTATCCACGAGGCAAAGAGCATCATGAATGGGTGCTCGGGCTCGATCTCCACGAAGAAAATCAGGCTGAGGACGGCGAAGGTGGCTTGGGCGATGCCGATGAGACCAAAGGTAAGGAAGCGGCCCAAGAAGACTTGGTTCCTAGTGAAGTGATCCTTCTTGTCGAGCTCTTCGTTCTTCTTCAAGTACTTGCGCTCGGCGTTGGTGTGCACCAGCACGCAGGCGAGCAGGGCGCCTACCCACAGCGAAAGCGTGAGGTAGAACGGCGTCATACCAACACCGAAAGAAGCAACATCGTAGATGGGCTGGCGGTCCACATTGACCGGCGAAGCGATCCGAGAGGCCAGAAGCTCGGGGTCATCGCCAATGAGATCGGCGAGCTGACTTAGGTCACCGCCGTCGCGGATCTCATCGATCTTTTGGCTGAGTTCGCCAAAGCGACCCGCCTGATGCTGCAAGGTACCGGATAGACTTGCGGTTAGATCGCGCGCCCGCACGAGGGCATCGTTGTCATTAGAGATGGTATTGCGGATGCCTGCGATATCGCGCTTGACCGCATCAACATCGTTGGCAACCGTGCCCACGCTATCTCCCAGAGCCGCTAGCTGTGGCTTCAGATTGGAATTATAGGAGTTACGAGCGTTTTCGACGGCCTGCTTGGCGCTGGCAATCGCAGCTTGCGTTTGTTGCTTGGACTCCTGGGAATTCCCGCCGTTTTCGATGTTATCGGCCGTAGAAGTCAAAGAATCGTGCAACGCATTGCTCTGGGCGATGCTGGCATCCAGCTGCCCCATCACGGCCGCATAACCTGCCGCTACAGGGCCTGGAAGATCGACCTTATCGGCTTCCTTCTGGATACTGTCCTTTACGCCCTGGAAGGCTGCGGTCTGCTGTCCCACGCGGTCCGCGGCAGTGCGGAAGGTTTGGGCGGTCTGCGCGGAGGTGGCGCTAGCATTGTTCAGCAATTCCTCGATTTGTGAGGATAGGACCTCGTAGCTCTGCGTCGTCGCGGCGAGGGACGCATCCAAGGAACCAGTGGACTCATCCAGCGTGGACTTTAAGATATCAATGGGCGACTCGCCGTTGTCATTGGTGGTACTGGAGGCCTGGTTTCCCGCTTCATTCAGGATGTTATTGGCTGCCTGGGTGAGCGGAATGGTGGAATCTACCAGGTTACTCAGCGCCATGACCGTGCCAGAGGCTGCATCGAGGCGCGACTGTACGGTATTGACTCGGTTGTGAACGTTATTCAGCGCGGCCTGGGTATCGCCCTCATCAAGGTACTGGTCCAGCGAGGAAATGACGCCAAGGCCCACATTGGACACAACGCGGGTAAAGGACTCGTCGATCTTCTCAATCACACCGGTAGCGCTGCGTTGGGTAATCGTGGTCGACAGCGCGTTCTTCTTCTCATTGGTATAGAGATTAAGTTTGCTTGGCTCGGTGCCTTCCACGTAGAAGGTGAGGAGGTTGGAGCTGAAATCCTTGGGCAAGACGATGCCAGCGTAGTACTCACCGGACTTGGTGCCCTCTACGGCATCATCGCTATTGGTAAGAACCCAGTTGATTTCGTCATTGCGGCTGAGCTGGGATAAAACTTCATCGCCTAAATTGAGCTTGAGCGAAGCAAGGTCGCTTTGGTGGCCCTCATCCTCACTGGCGACGGCGATTTTGAGTTGTTTGGTATTGGCAAATGGGTCCCAGCTGGCGAGCACGTTAAAGGTGGTAAATAGCAGCGGGATAATGGCGAGGCCGAAAATGATGACGGCGGTCATTACGTTGCCACGGATGGCCTTGAGGTCATCGCGGAGAATGGTCAGGATATTGTTCATGACTTATCTCCCTTTCCGGATTCTTCGCCGTCGACGGCGGGCTTATCTGTGGTATCGCCCTGCGATTGTGGGGTAGAAGATATTTCCGCGTGCTTATCTGACTGGACATCTTCTAGCCGATACTGATTGGGGTTTTGGCGTTGATGCTCTAGGTGCTGCTGGATTTCTTCATCGCTGAGATCCGCCAGGCGGTTATCGTGCGCAATACTTTGTTTTACGTATTCCAGCGAACAAATGACCGCGACCGCAATCAGCGCAACGAGGCACGCAATGCCGAAAAGGATCGCCTTCTGGTCCGGCATGAATCGGGAGCAAATCACGAGCGCGAGCACCAAGGCTACTCCGATGGCGATCGTGAGCTTCATCAACTGAGAATAATTCTTCCGAGCGGTCATCCACTTGGTATCCAAGCTCTTTTGGTATCCCTCGCGGTCCGCGGAGGCATACAGAAGATCGGTGAAGCGGTAGCGGCTGCCAATCAGGTGGACCTGTTCGTTGATAACGAGCCCGCCCTTGGCCAGCTCGTCATTGACCAGCATGGTGACGTCGGACAACCCGCGCCTTAAGAGGGTGCCCATGAGGTAGGCAACAACCGCCATGCCAGTCAGCGCGGCGATATCGCGGATGTAATGGGTGCCGTAGAATCCGCCCACCGTCTCGCGCATGGCATCGATGCCGTAAGTAAAGGGCAAGAAGGGATGGACGGCGCGGAAGAAGTCAGGCGTCATCTCGATGGGATACAGGCCCGATGCGCCGGGAATCTGAATGAAGGCCAAGACCACCGCTATGCCGCGGCCCACGTGGCCGAATGTTGAGACGAGGCCATAGGTAATGCTGAGGTAGCACAGGCTGATAAATACAGAGGTAAGGACATAAGCGGTGGCGCTGACGTGCTCAACGCCGATGACTAAGTTACCGATGGAAACGATAAGTGCCTGCGCAATGGCGAAAAAGCCGAGGAGCAAGAAGCGCGAGAAGTACGCCTTATTGATGGTTAGATCCCGGCGGCCCTGCGGGTCAACCTCGGCGCGGAAAATGATCAGGAGCATGAAGGCACCGATCCACAGCGTGAGGTTGATAAACAGCGAGGACATGCCGGAGCCGTAGTGCGTGACAGGGAAGACTGCATGGCTTTCCATCTCTGCGGGCGAGGAGAGGAAGGAAGACACGTGGTCTGTATCAAGACCGTTGACGGACTTCAGCACGGTGTTGTTATTAGCTGTGTTGCTCAAGGCAATAACATCGGTGCGTGCGGAACGAAGACCTTCCTCAACGCGATCCAGATCAACCGAGAAGCGCTTTACCACTTCTTGGGCGTGGGTCAACTGCTCGTCGACGCCCCCGAGAAGCCCGTCCGTTTGCCCAACCAGAGCCTTTTGGCTGTTGAGCGAGGCAGATAGGCGCCCGGCGGTAGCGGAAACATTAGAAAGTGCGGAATTCAGCTTAGGTAGGCCGTTGGCCACGTCATCGCGCAGTCCGTGGGAATCATCGCGGGCCTGGGAGGCCATGGAATTGAGCAATTCCGAGGTCTTATTCAGCGAATCAAGGGTGGCGTTGGTATCGCTATTAAGGGAATCCAGCTCTCCTAATACCGCGCGGTTTTGATTGTTGCGGTCACGCAGATCAGAAACCGACTGGTTGATCTGCTGCGATATCTCTGGGGGAAGGGCTGGCAGGGCAGCGACACCGGCTAATTGGTCGATGGCTTTATCAGCCTGACCGAGGATGCCTTGGGCGCCATCGGTGGCGGCATCGACGCGGTTGAGTGCGCCGTTTAACCGGCCGGTGACAGAGCCGATATTGGCATTGGCGTTTGCGGTGCCATCGGCAAGCGCAGTCGTGCCTTGGATATAGGCGGCGGTGGCATCATCGGCGAAGGAAGTAACTTCCTTTTGCACCTCGTCGGTCAAGGAGGTGACCTGATTTAATGCCTGCTGCGCGTCATCAATCGTGGTCTGCACGGAGCCTAGCGCCGTGCGCGCCTGTGCGATGGTGGGACGAGCATCATCGATAGTGGCGTTGACATCCGCCAGGGAATTGCGCGAATTAGCCACAGTATCGGCGGTCTCTGAGAAGGAATTCGCGGTATTGCCCGCGGTACTATTGATCCTATCGCTGAGGTCGCCGCCAGAGTTTCTCAACTCGGTGGAAACCGATTTCGCGACGTTTTCATTAAAGGTCGCGCTAATCGTGGTTTCGAGGGTAGAAGAACCAGTGTCAGTGACCTTGGGGGCGATGGCATTGATTTTTTCATTGACCTGATACTCCAAGGTGGGCTGAGCGTACGTGCCTTGGAACAGGCTGACAAAGTCGGAAGAAAAATCCTCCGGCACGATGATGGATGCAAAAACATCGCCGGATTTCACGGCGTGCTCGGCTTCGCCGCGGTCCATAAACTGCCAGCCGAGCTTGTCGTTGTTGTGCAGCTTTTCCATCATCTGCCCGCCGACGTCAATATCGCCGGTGAGATCTGACGAGGCACCCTTGTCCTCGTTCACCACGGCTACCTTGAGGTGCTCGGTATTGCCGTAAGGATCCCAAAAACCGGAGACGTTGACCCAAGAATATAAGGCAGGGGTAACCATCAATCCGATGAGAATTACCCAGACTTGCGGCGTCCGCCACAGGCGGACGAAGTCTTGGAGAAAAAGCTTCCAACTAGTAATCACTCGAAAGACCGTAGCACCGAAACGGTGTTAACTAATAGTCAAGCAGGCAGTTTCCGTGAAATTGACAGCTTCGTCACCCCTGGGCCATCGCGCACCGCACATGAATGTGGCTAGGGTTAATAAAAGGTTAACTCACGCCGGTCCATTGCATAGAAAAGCGCCGCGATAATCCATGCATCTCAGCGGTGGATTATCGCGGCGTTAGGGCGCTGCAGGGCGCTTACTGGCGAGACTTAGTGCTCGTCGTAGTGGTCACCGTGAGCGGCGTGGCGGTGACCGTCGTGGATGTAGTCAACGTGGTCGCCGTGGGGGACAGCAACGTGGCCGCAACCCTCGCCGTGGGTGTGGTCGCTGTGCGTTTCGGCCTCAATGTGCTCGTTTGTCTCGCACTCGTCCCAGTGGCCTTCGTGCTCGCGGTGGATGTGGCCATCGTGTACGAAGTCGGTGTGATCCTCGTGCGGGAAAGCGACGTGGCCGCAGCCTTCGCCGTGGGTGTGCTCGTGTTCAGTGTGGGTAGCGTGAGTCATAATCATGAATCCTTTCTGTGCCTTAGGTCAAGGAGTGACCTTCTCGTTTTCACTCTGTTTTCATTAAATCATGTTTTCAGTTCGGTTTCAATAGCGCGCCGGAAATTTTCGATATTTTTTCAATAGGCCATGACGGGGTCGGGTATGCAGGGGTAAGACGCGATAAAAGCCCTGGGCCGGTGGGGGGTCCAGGGCATTGGTGGGGTGTTGGGGAAGCTAGAGCAGCTCTGAAAGTTCTTGGGCAGCGGAGGTGAGCAGGTGGGCGTATTTCTTGGCGGGCGAGGGGCGAAAGCGCTCAGCAGAACCGGAGATAGATAGCGCTGCGCGAAAAACGCCGGAAGAATCGAAGACGGGAGCGGAAATGGAGGCTAGGCCCGCTTCGCGTTCTTCGATGGATTCTGCATAGCCTTGGCGGCGGGCGGCTTCTATATCGGCGGCGCTGAATTGCGCGGCGTCGAGGGGGGAGTCTACGAAGCCGGCGATGATGCGTGCTGCAGAGCCGGAGGTTAGTGGCAGTTGTCGCCCCACCGGAACCACGTTGTGTAGGCCGGACTTGGGTTCGCGGGTGGCAATGCAGGTGCGGGTGGTTCCCGTGAATTCATAGAGCTGAATGGACTCACCGGTACGGTTGAGGAGTTGGTCCATGATGGGGCCTGCGACTTCTAAGATGTGGTCGCGGTTGCCGGGAAGCGCGGGACCGGCCTTCCACTTTCCTTCAGGGGTACGCACGAGGATGCGGTGTGCCTCTAATGCGGTGGCTAGCCTGTGTGTCGTTGCTCGAGGTAGTCCCGTGGTTTCGCATAACTCATTAAGGGTCGATGGATGGTTTGCGGCGGCCATCATGATGGCCATTGCACGATCTAGTACCTTAATGCCGGAAACTGCGCTATACTCTCCCATATAATGAAATCTACGTCCCAAATTATGAGATTTCAAGTGTGGAGTGATGTTTATGAACCAGAAGCTGACCTTGGCAGAAAAAGTATGGCGTGACCACGTTGTCCAGCAGGGCGACGCGGGCGCACCAGACCTTATCTATATTGACTTTCAACTTTTGCACGAAGTTACCAGCCCGCAGGCCTTCGATGGGCTGCGCTTGCAAGGTCGCACAATGCGACACCCAGAATTGCACCTGGCCACCGAGGACCACAACGTGCCGACGGAGGGTATTAAATCCGGCAACCTCTTAGAGATTAAAGATGAGGTATCGCGCACCCAGGTTTCTACCCTGCGCAAGAACTGCGAAGAATTTGGCGTGCGGTTGCACTCAATGGGTGATGAGCAGCAAGGCATCGTGCACACCGTTGGCCCACAGCTGGGCATTACCCAGCCCGGCATGACTATTGTGTGCGGCGATTCGCATACCTCGACCCACGGTGCATTCGGCTCCATTGCCATGGGCATTGGTACCTCGGAGGTAGAGCACGTCATGGCCACCCAGACGCTATCTTTGAAGCCATTTAAGACGATGGCCATCGAAGTCACCGGCGAATTGCAGGAAGGCGTCTCCGCAAAGGACCTTATTCTGGCCATCATCGCCAAGATTGGCTCCGGCGGCGGCCAAGGCTACATCATCGAATATCGCGGTGAAGCTATCCGCAAGATGTCCATGGAGGCCCGCATGACCATCTGCAATATGTCCATCGAGGCCGGTGCGCGTGCCGGTATGGTCGCACCCGATGAAACGACGTTTGAGTACGTCAAGGGTCGCGAGTTCGCCCCAAAGGGCGTCGACTGGGATAAAGCGGTGGATTACTGGAAGACGCTGCCTACTGACGATGGCGCCGAATTCGATCGCGTCGTAGAAATCGACGGATCAGCCCTGACGCCATTCGTCACGTGGGGAACGAACCCGGGCCAAGGCTTGCCGCTGGGCGAAACCGTACCGGATCCGGAAGACTGCGGCGATGATAATTCCAAGGCCACGGTGAAAAAAGCCTTGGAGTACATGGACCTGCAACCAGGAACCCCACTGCGCGATATCAAGATCGATACCGTCTTCGTAGGATCGTGCACCAATGCCCGCATCGAGGACCTGCGCGCTGCAGCTGAGGTGGTCAAGGGCCGCACCATCGACGCCAATACGCGCATGATCGTGGTTCCTTCCTCCGCGGTGGTCAAGGCTGATGCAGAAAAGGAGGGCCTTGACCAGATTTTCCAGGAATTCGGTGCAGAGTGGCGCACGGCGGGTTGTTCCATGTGCCTGGGCATGAACCCTGACCAACTGAAGCCAGGGGAGCGGTCTGCGTCCACATCCAACCGTAACTTTGAAGGCCGACAGGGCCCTGGCGGGCGAACCCACCTCGTTTCCCCACAGGTTGCCGCCGCTACCGCCGTCACTGGATACCTGTCCAGCCCGGCTGACCTGAAATAAGCACGCGAGAAAGGTTGAAATAATGGAGAAATTTATCACCCATACCGGCACGGGAGTCCCGCTGCGGGCGTCCAACGTGGATACTGACCAAATCATTCCCGCGCGCTACCTCAAATCGGTCCAGCGCACAGGCTTTGCGGAAGGCCTGTTTTCCAACTGGCGCTCTGATTCCACCTTCGTACTTAACCAAGAGCAGTTCAAAGACAGCTCCGTCCTCTTTGCCGGTCGCGACTTCGGTACCGGTTCCTCCCGAGAGCACGCAGTTTGGGCCCTGCGCGAATACGGCTTCAAGGCTGTCTTCTCCTCCCGCTTTGCGGATATCTTCCGGGGCAACTCAGGAAAGTCTGGTCTGCTTACTGGGCTGATGGAACAAGAAGACATCGAGCTTATTTGGAAGCAGTTGGAAGCCGGGGAAACCCACGTCACGGTCGATCTGGAGGCACGCACCGTTCAGGTTGGTGAAAACACCTACTCATTCGACATTGATGACTACACGCGCTGGCGCCTGATGGAAGGCCTCGATGACATCGGCATCACTTTGCGCAATGAAGAGGCCATCACGAGTTTCGAGAACTCTCGCGCCAGCTTCAAGCCCGCGGTGCACGCGGAATAATCCAGCAGGTGCGCCCCACACTTTGGCGGGGGCGCACACCACCGCACCCGTGAACTGGGGTAGCGGTGGGGCAATGGACGAGTGACAAATATCAGCGGCGAAAGCGTAAAGCCGGGTTTATCCATTATGCTCTGCGGTATGACTTCGCCTTATTCTGGGTCACGCGACCATGATGGATACAATCACTACTCCCAACAGCCCCACTCAGGTGGGCAACCAGGGAATTTTAGTGAGCCATCCGCTACAGGCGGCATCGATGCCGTCAGCATTTTTGGCGATAGTTTCCGCTATTTCGGCCGCAATTGGGCGCAGTGGCTTTTTGCCCCACTCGTGCAAATGGTCGTCCTTTTTGTTGCATACCTCATCATCGCCGTAGGCTTTGCCGCCGGTGGCGGCTCCATTTCCATCGAGGCGGCGACCGAGGGAGCCGCCTTGGACGGTTCCCTCGGCGTACTGGGCCTGCTATTACTCGCCCTCGCGGTAGTAGCTTTGTTAATTGTCTGTCTGTGGGCAACTGCAATCTGGTGCCAAGCCGCTAATAAGCAGGTCAATGGCCAGGATTTGATGTTCGGGGATTTCTTCACGTTCAAAGGCATGGGCGGCATCATGCTGGCTTACCTCGTCACCAGCGTGGTCATCGGTATCGGCTTCGTTCTGCTGGTAATTCCCGGACTTTTCGCCCTGTTCTTCTGGTGGTGGGTCCCAGCCGTCAAGGCAGCACGCCCTGATTTAGGCCTAGGGGCCTGCTTTAAGCTTTCCACGGAGATCGCAAAGAGGAACATCGGTACCACCTTGCTGGTCGGTATCGCGCTCATCATTCTCCACATGGCGCTAGGCTCAACCGTGGTGGGCTTCGTCGTGCTGCCGGGGCTCATGGCCTTAGCCCCTATCCTTTTCGTGCGCCGCAATCTCGGCATGCGCGGCTAAGGGCTAGGGGCTCGCGCGGCTCAAGCTATCTAGCGCACCGGCAGGGGGCTGGGAAGATAATCGGCGCCGGTTAATTCACCGTTATTGAAGGACAAGACCCACACCGAGGCCTTTTTAAACTTCAATTCCTCCTGCGGCTTCTTGAGGAATTGCGGCGCTAAATCCTCGATGATGCCGGGGATGGTTTGTCCTTGGCTGATAATGACCGGTACCCCGCCGTCTTCTACAACGCGGCGGAAAGCCTTCTTGGCGGCCGCCGGGTTCTTTTCCCACGCCTCGTCGCCAAAGTCTTTATTAATGGCAATTTCTTTACCCAGTTCATCGGCAAGCGGCGCGGCGGTTTGCTGGCACCGATGCGGGCGAGCGGAATAGATCGCGGTGGGATGGAAGGCGCCCAGCATGGGCACGAGCATTTCTGCTTGGCGGCGGCCCTTCTTATCCAAAGGCCGCAGGTTGTCATCGCCCTCCCACTTCTTTCGGTCATGGGCGTGGGCGTGGCGCACATACAATACCCGCGTTGTGGGGGCCAACTGCAAACGCTTTTGTGCCTTGGCGACGACGTCGGCGTCAACGTCATAAGACAAAAGCTGTTGTGCCTGGTCAATGGGAACCCAGCGCAGCTCATCGGTCTCATCATTGGGCGTGTACGTGCCGCTGAGGTAGAACGCCGCCCAGTAATAGACCACCTTGGTGCGCCCCTGCACGGGGTAGGTGACCTTGCCAATCAACTTGCCCAAGCGCACGTGGAAGCCAGTTTCTTCCTCGATTTCACGCGCCGCGGTGGTAGGCAGGGATTCGCCTGGGTCCACCTTTCCTTTGGGCAGGGACCAATCGTCGTAATGCGGGCGGTGGATGAGTGCGATTTCAGGGTTCGCGGCGTCGCCCCGCCAAACTACCGCGCCGGCGGCAAGGGTAGTGCGGGGAAATTCTTTGGCGGGATCCACCGGAATTTCTTGGTGCCGGCCGGAAATGAATTTTTCGGACTTTTTATCTTTATCGGTCTCGTGCATCTTCTTCGCGCTCGGCATAGCTTTTCGTGCCTTTCTTCGGTGAGTTAAAAATCGGCATTAACCTCATGATCATTGTTCCACGCGGGAGATCCCTGCCGCATCCTTGCCACGCCCAGAGTGATAAATGCCTTAAGGTGGAAATAATAGGAATAACGTTTGGAGGAAGCCATGGTAAATGTAGCGGTGATGGGTGCCGGTTCCTGGGGCACCACCCTGGCCAAGGTATTCGCGGACGCAGGAAATGATGTCACCCTGTGGGCGCGACGGACCGAGCTGGCGGACGCGATCAATAAAACGCACACCAACCCGGATTATTTGCCGGATATTCACCTTCCCGCGGCGCTGCGCGCCACACACGACGAAGCAGAGGCGCTTTCCGGCGCGGATATCGTGGTCTTCGGCGTGCCATCGCAGTCTCTGCGCGCCAACGTGGAACGGTGGGCGCCCGCATTGCCTGAGGATTCCACGCTGGTTTCCATTTCCAAGGGCGTAGAGACCAGCACGCTAAAGCGCATGAGTGAAGTTATCGTGGACACGGCAGGCGTGGACCCACAGCGAGTAGCGGTGCTTTCTGGACCCAACCTGGCTAAAGAAGTAGCGCAGGGGCAGGTTGCGGCTACGGTCATCGCCTGCACTGACGAAGAGCGCGCCAAGGCAGTACAGGCGGCCATCGCCGCACCCTACTTGCGGCCCTACACAAATACCGATGTCATCGGCGCTGAAATCGGTGGTGCTTGCAAAAACGTCATCGCCTTGGCCTGCGGCATGGCCTCAGGCAAGGGGCTGGGCAATAACACCATGGCCACGATGATCACTCGCGGCCTAGCGGAAATTACCCGCCTTGGCACGGCATTGGGCGCAGAGCCTTTCACCTTTTCGGGCTTGGCAGGTCTGGGTGATTTGGTGGCCACGTGTAACTCCACGCTCTCGCGCAATAGAACCTTCGGTTATCGCCTCGGTCAAGGTGGTAGCCTTGAAGAAGCGAAGGCGGCCACCAATGGCCAAGTGGCAGAGGGTGTGTTTTCTTCGGATTCCATCTTCCGCCTGGCCCAGCAGGCTGGGGTAGAGATGCCCATTACGGAAGCCGTCTACGGAGTATGCCATCAGGGCATGGCGGTAGACGATATGATCATTGCCCTTATGGGTCGCTCCAAGAAGTCGGAGTAGCAGAAAGGTAAAATCATCGCCCATGACTGAAAAGACCCGCGTGGCCGTCCTTTACGGTGGCCGCAGTACCGAGCACTCCGTGTCCTGCGTATCCGCAGGCGCAATCATGAAGCATCTCGACCCGGAAAAATTCGAGGTGGTGCCCATCGGCATTACGCGCGAGGGCACGTGGACGCCGGGCGATACCGAGGGCTTAGAAATCGTCGATGGCGTCATGCCTGAGGTCAGGCGCGGCACGGAATTGGCGCTTTCTGCGGATCCTTCGCGCAAGGGCGAAATCCGCACGATTAGTGATGGATCGCTGTATGCCCACGTTGACGTTATTTTTCCTATTCTCCATGGACCTTATGGCGAGGACGGCACCATGCAGGGGCTTTTTGAGCTCTCCGGCATCCCTTATGTGGGCCCTGGTGTATTGGCGTCCTCGGTGGGAATGGACAAGGAATTTACTAAGAAGATTCTATCCGCAGCGGGCCTGCCGGTGGCACCAGAGGTTATTGTCCACGGACGCACGGAATTAACCGCAGAGGAAAAAGACAGCCTCGGCCTGCCGGTCTTCGTCAAACCCGCCCGCGGGGGCTCTTCAATTGGAGTATCCAAGGTGAGCGACTGGGCAGATTTCCCAGAAGCTGTACGCATTGCCTTGGAAGACGATGACAAGATTTTGGTCGAGCCAGAGATCGTCGGCCGCGAGGTGGAAGTCGGCGTCCTGCAATACCCAGATGGAGAGCTGATTGCCTCGGTGCCGGCCCTGCTCAAGGGCATAGATGACTCCGATGAGGGTTTCTATGGCTTTGAGACCAAGTACCTAGATGACGTGGTCACGGCCCAGATTCCCGCGCCTTTCCCAGAAGAACTCACGGCGCAATTGCGCGAAATGGCGATTCGGGCCTTTAGGGCGCTCAACTGCGCGGGCCTTTCCCGCGTGGATTTCTTCGTCACCGAAGAAGGGCTGTACATCAATGAGGTAAACACCCTGCCGGGATTTACGCCGATTTCCATGTACCCGCAGGTGTTGGCGGCCTCTGGCGTGGATTATCCCACGCTGCTTGAGGTCCTCATTGCCCGCGCCCAAGCCCGCACCGCGTAAGCCCGTACCGCGTAACGTCGCGGTACGGCAGGCACGCTGGTTTTACCTTTCTGGAATGTGCTCCGCGGTGATATCGCTGAGGGCCACCAATGCTGCCTGCGCGGAATCCTGCGGGGCGTGCAGCGCCAGGTAATTCTCGCGGCCTAGCGCAAACCAGGTTCCCGCAGTCGTGCCTTGCGCCAAGGTCGTATCCTCAAACCAGGCAATATCGTTGACCTGCTGGAGCTGCACGCCCGCCTCGTAGTTTTCTGGCTGGGCGACGCCACAGCGCGCGACGATATCCTCGTACCCCTCAGAGCTCCACACGTAGGTGTCCTTATCGTCAACCTCGCGGCGGTGGTAGCCATCCGCAATCTCGTCCGGCAGCGCCTTTTCTACTGCGGTGCAGCGGTCATTTTTTGCCGGTTTCAGATTGCGCAATGGGGCAGGGTGGGTCTCCGCTGGCTTATTTTCCAAGGTGGCAACGGCCTCATTGAGGTCCTGCGGTTCTTCGTCATTAAAGGTCGTTACCGCCACGACGGGAAAGCGCTGGGTCGAGTACCAGGTAGAGAGGTTGGAGCCAGAGGTCGCATCCTTGACCTTGAACCACTGTTCACCGTCGATATCTTGCGTGGTGGAGTAATCGGTGTACTGGAAAGGCATGGCAACACCGCAGCGCGCCGTCACCTTTTCTTGGGAACTGGCGGCCCAGGCGGCAACGGCAGCGGGGACGGGTTCTGCAATATCGGCGCGGGGTTGGCCCATGGCTTCATCGGGAAGCGCATGCACAAAGTCCGTGCATGCCTGCGAATCGGCCTCCGGGGAATCGACCGGGGAGACCGCCACGGGGGCCTTGGCTGTGTTTGTGAATACGTATTTCGCGCCGAAAAGGACCGCTAAAACCATCACTATGGACAATCCAAGTGAAATGAAGATCGCGGTGCGGTTAAATTGGGATGTCATAGGGGCTCATTTTATCGAAAGGATGCCGGTGAACTTAAGTCAGACTCTCGCAGACGTGGGGGAGCAGGCGGTGATTCGAGAAATTACCGCGGCTGCCCCCAGCAGCTTGAATGGCGATGATGCTGCTGTGCTTTTCGGGGCACCGCCTAATTCACGCACGGTAGCCTCTACCGATCTGATGGTAGATGGCCGGCACTTCTTGCGGGAATGGTCCACCCCGCGCGAAATTGGCAAAAAGGCTATCCTGCGCAACTTCGCCGATATCGAAGCCATGGGCGCGCGCCCAGTGGCGGCCCTTCTAGCCATCGCAGCACCGGGTGATACGCCGGTGAGTTTTGTCAGGGGTGTGGCCAGGGGCATCGCCGAGCATTGCTCTTTCTACAACGCTGAGCTGGTGGGCGGAGATATTACGAAATCAGACCTGCTGGTCATCAACATCACCGCCATTGGCTTTTTGGGCGGCAGCCGGGCCGCATTGACCCTTGATGCGGCGCGCGCGGGCCAGAAGGTCGTGGCCCACGGAGCGATTGGCCACGCCGCGGCCGGCTTGTCCTTGCTGCAGCGCTTTGGCCGCGACCTGCCTGCAGAGCATGCGGATTTATACCCGCTTATTGATGCCCAATGCGCCCCGTGGCTCAGCCCCGGCCGCGGAGTTATCGCCCGCGCCGCCGAGGTTACGGCTATGACCGATAATTCCGATGGCCTCATCCAAGACTGTGGGACCATGGCGCAGCGCTCTGGTGTACACATTGATTTGGATGCCGATGCCATCCAGCCCGATCCACTCCTGCACGCCGCGGCCGCCGTCCTCGATTGCGATCCGTGGGAGTGGATCCTTACCGGCGGCGAGGACCATACCCTGATCGGAACTACCGCAAAGCAAGCGCCTTCAGGTTTCCGGGAAATCGGTACCGTCTCGCGCGGCAGCGGCGTTACGGTGGATGGTAAACAACCCCGTTTTGCAGAAGGGTGGGCAGGATTTTAGATATGCATCCGACCTATCATCCCTCGTGGGAACCGGTTCTCGCGCCGGTGCTGGAGCGCCACTGGCCACGGATTTCTCAGGCGCTGGACGGACAGGATTACCTGCCACAGGCTGAAGACGTATGCAGGGCATTCCAGATGCCGCTTGATGATGTCCGCGTGCTCATCGTTGGCCAAGACCCCTATCCCACCCCAGGCCACGCGATGGGGATGGCCTTTTCCACCAAGCCGGGGGTCAAGCCCCCGAGGTCCTTGGCCAATATTTACCGCGAGCTTTATGACGATGTGGGCGTTCGCGGGCGCGAAGACGGTGATTTGAGCGCCTGGGCCGACCAAGGAGTACTGCTTCTAAACAGGGTGCTGACCGTGGCGCCAGGACAGGCGGGGTCGCACCGGCGCATTGGCTGGGAAGAGGTGACCGAGGCTGTCATTCGCGCCCTTAACCGCACCCCAATGGTCGCCATTTTATGGGGCCGCGATGCCCAAACCTGCGAGCGCTTCCTCCCCGATGTTCCCTGCATTACCTCCCCGCACCCTTCGCCGCTTTCAGCCAGCCGCGGGTTCTTTGGTTCCCGCCCATTTTCCCGGGCAAACGCCCATTTGCGGGACCAAGGCGCGCGGGAGATAGCGTGGGACTTGTAAACTATTGCGCATGTCATACCCCAGCACGCTGGACGCTCACGGATTGCGCAATTGGGCGCACCGCGCTGTAGGCGAGCTTTCCCACCGGCGCGCCGAAATCAATGCGCTCAACGTCTTCCCAGTGCCGGATTCAGATACCGGCTCGAATATGGCGCACACCATGGAAGCCGCCGTCGCCGAGGTGGAAAAGGGTGGCGGTGACGTTGCGGCCGCGCTTGCGATGGGCGCCGTGCGCGGGGCGCGGGGAAATTCCGGGATGGTACTCTCGCAGGTCCTGCGCGGGGTTGCAGAGGCCACCGTGGATTCCACCATCGATGGCGCCATCTTTGCAGCTTCGCTTATGCATGCGGTAGAGCTCGTGGACCGCGCGATTGCGGAACCGGTGGAAGGAACGGTTATTACCGTACTGCGATGCGCCGCAGAAACAGCGGAAAGCACCGCGCGGCAACCCGATTCCAGTTTTCACGGCGTCGTATCGGAGACGATTTTGGCTGCCCGCACGGCGCTAGCGGAAACACCCTCGCAGCTGCCAGAACTGCGTGCAGCTGGGGTGGTAGATGCGGGCGGTGCCGGACTGGTCATCCTTTTAGAAACCCTCCTTTCAGAAATCGAGGGCACGGCCAGCCACGCACCCGAATCCGTGCCGGAGACCGTCACCGAACTTGAGGTGGTCTTCTTTTTTCAAGGCGATAGCGCGGCGCTGAAGGAGAAGATTGCTCCCTTGGGCACGAGCTTGGTCATCGCGCAAGCAGGCGACGATAGCGCCTCGATCCACATCCATTCCACCCAAGCCGGCAAGGTCATCGAAACCGCCTTTGCCGCAGGATCTGTCAGCAACCTGCGCCTTGAGGCACTTCCGGAAGCCCCTGCCCAGCGAGAAAACACTGGCGGCGGTCATACGCGCACCGTCTACGCTGCGGTGCCCGCCGGCCCCATGGCTGAGCTGGTGCAGTCCGCTGGGGTTACGGTGGTCGAACCAGGAGAAAAAATCCAGGCGGCGGGCGAGGACATCGTTTTATCCAGCGGGTTAGAAGAACACGCAACTGCGGCGCATACGGTGGAGATTTCTTCCCTTGCGGCGGGGCTAGCCGCCATCTCCGTCTATGAGCCGGATAATGCGGATACCGCCGCGGTCGTAGAATCCATGCGCGATGCGGCGCAGTCGATGCGGGTGGCGCACCCGGCAGAAGAATCTGAAGTAGCCATCGCGCAGATGTGCCGCCAGCTGCTTGCGGCGGGCGGGGAACAGGTTACGGTCATTAGCCCGCTTAACATCTCGCAAGAAGAATTGGCGGCGGAGCTCGGCGTCGATGTGGTGGCCTTGCAGGTGCCGGATATTCCCACCGAGATTGGGGTGGAATAGCGATGCTTGGCTGGCAGGATGACCGCCCTCTGACCGAGGTACTGGATAAAAAAGACGCCACGAAGATCACCAAAGCGTTGGGATATAAGACCTGCGGGGAACTCTTAGCGCACTATCCGCGCGATTACATTCGCCATAATCAAGACGTGGGGCTTGGCGATGCCGCCGAGGGCGATATCGTCACCGTCACCGGAACCGTAACGGGAATAACAACCCGCGATACGGGCAAGACGACTATCATCAACGTCCAACTCGATGGCCATATCATCGCCACGTTCTTTAACGCCATGTACGTCTTGCGCATGCTCCACCGCGGGCAGCGGGTGATGATGAGCGGGAAATTAAAATACTTCCGTCAACAGCCCCAGCTACAGCAGCCGGATTTCGTAGAAATCGATGCCTTCGGGCGCCCAGACGGGGAACTCGCCGCCTACCGCGAACAGGCGCCAGCGACGGGAAAGAAAAAGCCGCAGAAGGCAACCGGATCCCTGCGCAACCTGTCCCAATTCGGCCGACTCGATAAATTATTGCTCGAGAGGGAATGGATCCCGGTATATCCCGCCACGGCAAAGATCACCTCGTGGTACCTCATGGGGGCCATCCACTACGTGCTCTCGCACACCCCAACCATCCGGGAACCTTTAGATCAGCAGATGATTATCAGCCTGGACCAAGCGGTGCGCGAAATCCATGAGCCCGGCGCGGCTGGCCCACAGCGCGCGATCCAGCGCCTCAAGTACAACGAGGCGCTCTCCATTGGCTTGGTCATGGCGCTGCGCCAACGCGATGCGCATGCGCACACGGCGCCGACGATGCCCGCTATTTTGGGCGGCTTCCGCGAAGAGTTATTGACCCACCTGCCCTTTGAGCTCACGCAAGGCCAGCGCAGGGTCATCACTGAGATCGACGATGACCTGTCTGGCTCCTTACCCATGATGCGCCTGTTGCAGGGCGAGGTGGGCTCGGGAAAAACGATGGTCGCCACCTGCGCCATGCTGCAGGCCATCGATGCTGGGAGCCAGGCGGCGCTGCTTGCTCCCACCGAGGTTTTGGCCTCCCAGCACGCGGCGTCTATCGGCGCGTCGGTGCCAGAAGGCGTCAAGGTTGTGCTCTTAACCGGCTCCATGCGGACCGCCGAGAAGCGCCAAGCCCTCCTGGATATCGTCTCGGGTGAGGCGAATATTGTCATCGGCACGCATGCCATCATTCAAGAATCGGTTGAGTTCTTCGATTTGGGGTTGGTGATCGTGGACGAGCAGCACCGCTTTGGCGTCGAGCAACGCGATAGCCTGCGCTCTAAGACGCGCGAGGGGATAAGTCCCCACGTCTTGGTCATGACGGCAACCCCCATCCCGCGTACCATCGCCATGACGATTTTCGGTGATCTCGCGGTATCGACGCTCGCTGAGCTGCCCGGCGGGAGAAAGCCGATCCAGTCCGCAGTGGTGGCGGAATGGCGGCCCATATGGGTGGCGCGGGCGCTCGAGCGCATTCGCGAGGAAGTGGCGCATGGCCACCAGGCCTATATCGTCTGCCCGCGCATCGAAGGCGAGGGCGGCGTGCTTGAGCTGGCGGAACAGCTTGCTGCTGGGCCGTTTAAGGGGCTGCGGGTAGATATCTTGCACGGCAAGATGCCGAATAAGGATGAGGTCATGACCTCTTTTGCCCGGGGTGAAATCGATATCTTGGTATCCACCACGGTCATCGAGGTGGGCGTCGATGTGCCCAACGCCACGGTCATGCTCATCCGCGAGGCAGAGAATTTCGGCGTGTCCCAGCTGCACCAACTGCGCGGGCGCGTAGGGCGCGGCGGGAACGCATCGATTTGTCTGATGCATACGAAAGCGGAGGATAATTCGGCCTCGTATCGGCGCATAACCCAGATTGCCCAGACTTCATCTGGGTTTGACCTTGCGGAATTAGACCTTCGGCAACGCCACGAAGGCGATATCCTGGGTGCGGTGCAATCTGGTACGCACCGGACACTGCGGCTGCTCAACCTTGCAGATGACCAAGATATTGTCGAGCGCACTCACGCGGATGCGTATGCCATGGTCCAGCGCAATCCCCAGTTGGCCGAAGAGCTGACGCGGAATTTGAGCCAAAGCGAGCAGGAATACTTGGAGAAAAACTAAGAGGGGATAGGCTATAGGTATGAAAATCTACGCCCCCTTCGCGGGCATCGTTCGCTGCCATGTCGACGTAGGCGAGAAAATTAACACTGGTCAAGAGCTAGCTACCGTTGAGGCGACGAAGCTGGAATCGCCCGTCGTGTCCCCAGGCCCGGGGACGATTTCTCGCATAGCGGTGGCAGACTTTAGCGATGTTATTGGCGGGGACTTAATTATGGAGATTGGAGAGGCGTAAATGACGCGGATTATTGCAGGCGAAGCGCGGGGGCGGACTATCAAAGTTCCAGCGGAGGGAACGCGCCCGACCGCTGATCGCGCAAGGGAAGGCCTGTTTTCTTCGTTGAATGCCCGTTGGGGATTCCCAGGCTCCAAGGTGCTTGACCTATTCGCTGGATCCGGCGCCTTGGGGTTGGAAGCATTAAGCCGTGGGGCAGACGAGGCAGTGCTGGTGGAGTCCAACCCTGCGGCGGTGTCCATCATCAAGCACAACATAGGCGTGGTGAAGCATCCCGGTGCTCGCGTGGAGGAAAGGAAAGTATCTACGTACCTGGCCAGCGCCCCGCGCGGCTACTTCGACATGGTTTTAGCGGATCCGCCTTATGCGTTTGACGATGTCGCGGGGCTCATCGCCGCAATAGAGCCAGCGCTGACTGATAGCGCGATGGTGGTCATCGAACGCCACGTCGAATCGCCCGAGACCGACTGGCCAGAAGGGTTTGTGCCGACGGGGCAGAAATTAAAGAAGCGTACCTTCGGCATCGCGCGTATGGATATGGCAGTCTATACCCGTCCCGGTACCGACGATGCCGATGACACCTTAGATAACTAGAGAAAGCGATATTTTATGACCACAGCCGTGTGTCCCGGGTCTTTTGATCCCATCACTCTTGGCCACGTCAATATTTTTGAGCGCGCCAGCCAGATGTTTGATGAGGTTACGGTGCTTGTTACTGGCAACCCAGAAAAGCCTTCCGGGTTATTTAGCGTGCACGAGCGCATGGACCTCATCCGCCAGAGCGTGGGTTCGCGCATTAACGTGGATTATTGGTCCGGCCTGCTCGTGGACTATACCTCGCAGCACGGCGTTGACGTTTTGGTCAAGGGACTGCGTTCTTCCTTGGACTATGAATACGAACTGCCGATGGCGCAGATGAACAGGCGCTTGTCCGGCATCGATACGGTCTTTTTGCTTACCGATGAAAAGTACGGCTACATCAGCTCTTCGCTGTGCAAGCAGGTCGCGCAATTCGGCGGTGAGGTCACCGGCATGCTTCCTGATCCGGTAGTACAAGCGGTGAAGGAAAAATACCGCCGATGATATTGGCGCTGATTATTTTTGCCGTCGTTGTCGCGGGATCCACCTTGCAACGCGTCTCCGGCATGGGGCTTGGCCTTATTGGTGGGCCAATTCTGATGCTGGTCATGGGCCCGGTAGAAGGCATCCTCGTGATCAACGTCTTGGCGGCGGTCAATGCTCTGCTTACCACGGTGACTGTTCGCCGCAATGTCAGCTGGAGAATGTTTGGGCTCATCGCGCCCGTCATGATTATCGGTTCTCTGGCGGCCGCAGCGTTGATTAGCAAGATCGATACCGCAGGGCTTTTGATAGTGGTGGGTGCAGCGCTTCTTATCGCCTTGGCGGTGGTGACTTACGGTGGTAAGTTCGTCCCGCCGATGGAAGGCAAGGGCCCGGCCATTTCTGCGGGCATCCTTGGCGGTTTTACCAATACCCTGGCGGGAGTGGCAGGCCCGGTCATTACCGTCTACGCCCAGGCGGCCAAATGGCCGCAAGCCATGTATACGGCGACCTTGCAGCCGATTTTTGTGGTGGGTGGAATCTTTTCCGTTATCACCAAGACCGCGCTCGGTGCTGCGACATTCGATGGCCTGCCCTGGATCATGTGGCCCGCAGGCATTGCCGGAATGTTCATCGGCATCTGGCTGGGCTCGCGCATCGCGCATGTAGTCTCCAGGGATATTGCGCGAGCATTGTCGCTATCGGTGGCTAGCCTCGGCGCTCTCAGTGCGCTGATTCGTGGCGTCGTCACCTACGGTGCCTAGGCGGCGACTGGCACCGCGCTATACCCGCTTAAAGCAGGGAGGACAAGAACTCCTTGGTGCGCGGCTGCTGTGGATTCTCAAGCACTTCAGCCGGGGTACCGGATTCTAGGACTACGCCGCCATCCATGAAGAAGATTTTATCGGCCACCTCGCGCGCAAAACCCATCTCGTGGGTAACCACGAGCATGGTCATGCCCTGGGCCGCGAGATCCTTCATGACGCGAAGGACCTCGCCAACGAGCTCGGGATCGAGGGCGGAAGTGGGTTCATCGAAAAGCATGAGCTTGGGGTCCATCGCCACGGCGCGGGCGATGGCAACGCGCTGCTGCTGGCCACCAGAAAGCTGAACCGGGAAGTTATCGGCCTTGGAAGCAAGTCCCACCTCCTCTAAAAGCTCCATGGCACGCTTCCGGGCCTTATCCTCCGGTACCTTCTTGACCTGCATTGGTGCTTCAATGATGTTTTCAATCACCGTGCGGTGGGGAAAGAGATTGAAAGATTGGAATACCATGCCGATATCGGAGCGCTGCTGTGCAGCTTGCTTCTCGCTGATTTCGTACAGGATTCCGTTCTTTTCGCGGTAGCCAATGAGCTCACCATCGACATAAAGGCGGCCCGCCGTGGCCTTATCCAGGTGGTTGACGCAGCGCAGGAAGGTTGATTTACCGGATCCGGAAGGGCCCAATAGGCAGGCAACCTCGCCGGGTTGGACCTCTAAGTCGATGCCCTTGAGCACCTCGAATTGGCCGAAGGATTTGTGCACATTCTGTGCGGAGATCATGGGAGTGTTCATTAGTTTTTACCCTCCTGGATTACGGAGACGTTGCGGGGGATAGTACCTTCGGCATCGGCAAGCGCGGCAAGTTGGCGCCCGGTGAGCTCGCGGGTGGCGCCACGCTCGAAATGGCGCTCGAGGAAGTACTGGCCCACCATGAGCAGGGAAGTAATGACCAAGTACCACGAGGCAGCCACCATCAAGAGCGGAATGGGCTGGAAGAGGGCTGCGGAAATGTCCGTAGCGCGGCCGAAGATCTCGTGGGTATAGGGGATAGCTACCACCAGTGACGAAGTCTTGAGCAGGGAAATGAACTCATTGCCAGTCGGTGGGATGATAATGCGCATCGCCTGCGGCAATACGGTGCGCCGCATGGTCATCCACCAAGACATGCCGAGGGCTTTGGACGCTTCCTTTTGGCCTTCTGGCACCGAGGAAATGCCAGAGCGCACGATTTCTGCCATATAGGCGGCCTCATTGAGACCCAAGCCCATGACTGCCAAGAAAAAGGCATTGGTTAACACGCTTTGCAGGGAGACCTCTGCAAAGCCCAAGTTGATGGATTGATAAATCGCAGATAGCAAGCCCCAGAAGACAAGCTGGACATAAATCGGGGTGCCGCGAAAAATCCACAGGAAGATCCAGGAAATGGCGCGCAGGATGGGATTGGGCGACATGCGCATCACGGCGAGGATGGCGCCGCCTACCACGCCAATGATCATGGACAAGATGGTGATCGCAATCGTGTGCAGGGAGGCGATAGCGATGCGCTGATCAAAGAGATACTGGAAGTACGTATCCCACCCGAAGGCCTCATTGCGCGCGGAGGCAATGACAAACCACAGACCAAGAATGAGCAACACGACCGCGCAGAGCCACCGCCAGGGGTGGCGCAGTGGCCGGGCTTCGATCTTAGCGGGTGCCTCCTGCTGTGCCGTGGGGCCGGCTGCCTCTTTGTGCTCGTTAACCATTGATGGGCCTTTCATTAATCATCGCCTGGTCTACTAATCCATCTTCAATTCCCCAGCGGGCCAAGATCTCCGCGTACTCACCGGTATCGATGAGGTGCTGGAGGGCAGCGGCTGAGGCCTTGGCCAAGTCCGAGTCCTTCGGGACCGCGAAGCCGTAAGGAGAGGCCTGGAACATATCGCCCACAGCGCGCATCTTTCCCTCGGAGCGATTGACCGCCCAAGCGGTCACCGGCGAGTCCGCGGATAAAGCATCGGCGCGGCCCATAAGGACGGCGAGCGCGGCGTTATCCCCAGTGTCATAGGACAAGACGGTGAGATCGCCATCGCAGGCTTCTTGCTTGGGGCGCACATCATCGGTCTCTGACACGGTGGTGCGCTGCACGGCGACGGTCAGACCGCAAGGGTTTTGGGGATCGACCTTATTGGGGCCATCGACAAGCTCTGCCCACTGGATGCCTGCATAGAGGTGGTCCACGAAGTCGAACTCATCGCGGCGATCGGCCGTATCCGTAAACCCGGAGGCGCCCATGTCTATCTGGCCGGACTGTACCGCCGGCAAGATCATGGAGAAGTCTTGCTCCAGCGCCTGGAATTTCAGGCCCAGCACCCCGGCTACGGCGCGGGCGAGGTCGAGCTCTACGCCCTGCAGATTGCCGTGGGAGTCCTTGAGCTGAAACGGGGCATAGGGCGGGTTCGTTCCTGCCGTGAGCACGCCGTCATCGTCGTGGTACATCGCGGCGATCTCTGGAACCTCGCTGGTTTCTGGCTCCTCCCAGCCCTCTGGAGTGGAATCCTCCTCGTTGACCACGCACGCGCTCAAGGGGAGTGCGCACGCCATGATGGCGGCCGTTAGTGGTCGATGATTAATCGCCCAGGGCATTAATATTCCGCCGTCCTTTCCTCGATGGCTTGCGCGTTCCTGCGGTCTACATAGATGAAGATGGACACGATAATGGCACCGAGGATGAAGTATCCGATGATGGCGCCCGAAGAAGCGTCCTGGTCAGCACCCCACGGCCACAGGGCGCGCAGGGATCCCAGCATGAAGCCCGCCATGGCGGCCAGGGTGGGCGCGCGGTGGGTGCTCAGCAAATAGTTGAGCAATTTGATGAAGGCGGCGAGGCCACACAGGGCACCCAGCGCAAAGACGCCCATGGTGCTTAATTCACGGTCCGATACTGCGCCAATGATCGGCTGGTAGAGCCCCATAGTCAGCAAGATGAGCGAGCCGGAAATACCCGGCAGAATTAGCGCGCATACAGCAATTGCTGCGGCAAAGAAGACCACGATGAGGCTCGGGTCATCTTGCGGCTCGGAGGTAAAGCCCGTGACGATGAAAATCAGGACGGCAGCAGCGATAAACGCGATGATGGACGAGGGGGCGGTGCGCTCCGCCTTAGACAACATGGAAAGCGGAACGATGATGGAGATGATCACCATGCCTAAAAAGAGGGCGCTGGAGGCAGAGACATTGTTGTCGACGAAGTTAGATAGGAGCGTGGAAAAGCCGAATACGGCGATCAGCATGCCGACGGCAACTGAGGCTAGAAAGGACCACTCGACCTTTTTAAAGTTGCCGGAGATGAGGTCATTGGCATTGCGGACGGCGCGCTCATAAATCCCCACGATGAGGGCGACGGTTCCGCCGGAGATGCCGGGAACCAGCTCGGCCATACCGATGAGGGCGCCACGAATGGCGTTCAAAATATAGTGCATAAATTAAAAATCTACCTGGGTATAAGACAAGACTGCGGTTGACGGGCCACTCGGGATGTCAAAAACTCTTTGCTCAAGACCGTACGGCGAGGTGTAGCACCGCCCGCGGTGGGTTAGGCCTGCATATCTTTCATTACTTTAACGGTTATCCACCTTATATGAGACAGGCTTGTGCTTAAAGTCTCGAGGTAAGAAGGCGTTATTTTGCAGCAGTTAGGCTTCTCGGGCGTTGTGTAAATATGCAATTCGCGGAAGGATATAAGCTGAATCGAGGCCGCTGTAGGGGACATAGGGAACTAGGCGGCATGACGAAACCCCGCTTCCTTCGTGGATATATTTCCGGAAAGAAGCGGGGGTTGTACTGTGCCCCTGGTGAGACTCGAACTCACACTGGACGGGTTTTGAATCCGTTGCCTCTGCCAATTGGGCTACAGGGGCAATCAAAAGCGAGCGCCTTTGACTGTTGGAAATACTAGCGCAGGGGTTGGCGCAATTCCTAATTGGGGTCCCTTTCCGGTGAAAAGGCCTGCTCAAGACGGTGGGGTTGGGCGGGGTATCGCCGTGTCCATTGTGTTGCCTAATATGGGGCAGGTGACTTCCAATAAGACCCGCCTTTTGCTCATTGACGGCCATTCGATGGCATTTCGTGCCTTTTATGCCCTGCCGGTGGAAAACTTTTCTACCTCCGGCGGCCAGCACACCAACGCCGTGTATGGCTTTTTATCCATGCTGTCCAATATCGTCTCTGAGGAAAAGCCGGATGCTATCGCGGTGGCCTTTGACGTCGGCCGGAAGACTTTCCGTACGGAGATGTTCCCGGAATATAAGGCGCAGCGAGAGGCCGCGCCGGAAGAATTTAAGGGCCAAGTAGACATCATTCGCGATACCTTGGAGACCTTGGGAATTACGACGCTCTCGCGTGAAAATTACGAGGCCGACGATATTTTGGCAACCCTTGCCACCCAGGCACAGGACTACGAGACGCTGATTGTCACTGGCGACCGCGATTACCTGCAGCTGGTTACGGATTCGACCACGGTGCTCTATCCCATGAAGGGAGTATCCACGCTGCACCGGTTTACCCCAGAGGCCGTCGAGGATAAATACGGGCTTACCCCCGCGCAGTATCCCGACTTTGCTGCCTTGCGCGGCGATCCATCCGATAACCTCCCTGGCATCCCCAAGGTGGGAGAAAAAACTGCCACCAAGTGGGTAGTCAAGTATGGAGACTTGGCTACATTGGTAGAGCACGCCGAGGAAATCAACGGCGTGGTGGGAAATAACTTCCGCGAACGCATCGAGCAGGTGCAGATGAACCGGAAGCTCACCCAGATGATTACAGACATGGACTTAGATGTTGGCCCTGATGATCTGGCCTTTAGGGAAGCCAAGGTTGCCGATGTCGCCGCGAAGTTCGATGAGCTGGAGTTTGGCACCAACCTGCGCGACCGTGTCTTATCCGCCATCCCCAACGATGGTGCAGAGGCTGCTGAGCAAGCCGCGGACACCCCAGGCGTAGAGCTCACTATCGAAGACGCCTCCTTGAGCGAGTGGCTACCTGGCCGCGAGCACGTAGCTGTGTATGTGCAGGGCGAGGGCATCCCAAGTCAGGGTGATGCTTCTGCCATCGCGTTTGTGGACCGCAACTACCACGGCCTGCAGGTGGAGCTTGGGGAACTTTCCGCCGATGAGGAAAAGGCCTTGGTCCAGTGGCTAGAATCGTCGGCCCCTAAGTATTTCCACGCCGCGAAGGCCGCGTTCCACATGCTGGCAGGGCGCGGCATTGAGCTCGACGGGCTTGCGCACGATACGGCCTTGGCGGCGTATATCCTGCGCCCAGGCCAGCGTACCTACGAGCTTTCCGATGTCTACCAGCGCCACCTTCAAAAGTCCCTCGGCGCCGCCTCGGAGCAGATGTCGCTGCTCGATAGTTCCTCCCTGGTAGATCAGGCGGCGGCAATCATGGAGCTGGCGGAAAAACTCACCGCGGAGCTGCAGGACATCGACTCGTTCGAGTTGTACACCGACCTGGAACTGCCGCTGGTGACCATCCTGGCACGCATGGAGGCTACGGGCATTGCGGTCGATGTAGACATTTTGGAAACCCAAAAGGATGCCTTTGTGGAGCAGGTCGCGGAACAGGAACGCTCCGCGCGGGAGCTTGCCGGCGATGACAAGCTCAACTTGAATTCGCCTAAGCAGCTGCAAAACGTACTTTTTGAGACCTTCGATATGCCCAAGACGAAAAAGACGAAGACGGGCTACTCCACGGCCGCGAAGGAAATCGAGCAGCTGGCCATCAAGCACCCGCACCCGTTCTTGGATCACCTTTTGGCTCACCGCGAGTACCAAAAGATGAAGACCACGCTGGAGGGCCTCATCAAGACCGTCCAACCGGATGGCCGCATCCACACCACTTTTAACCAGACGGTGACTTCGACGGGGCGTTTGTCCTCGACGGAGCCCAACCTGCAAAACATCCCGGTGCGCACTGAGGCCGGTCGCCAGATTCGCTCGGCGTTTATCGTGGGAGAGGGATTTGAGCAGCTAATGACCGCGGACTACTCGCAGATTGAAATGCGCGTGATGGCGCACCTCTCTGCCGATCCCGGGTTGATTGAGGCCTACAAGGCCGGCGAAGACCTGCACAATTTCGTTGGTTCTAGGGTCTTTGATGTGCCCGTTGACCAGGTGACCCCTGAGCTGCGCCGCCGGGTAAAGGCCATGTCTTATGGCTTGGTCTACGGTCTGTCCGCATTTGGGCTATCGCAGCAGCTGGGAATCCCTGCCGGTGAAGCCAAGTCGATTATGGAAAGCTACTTCGAGCGCTTTGGCGGTGTGAAGAAGTACCTGGATGATGTCGTGGAGCAAGCCCGCAAGGATGGTTATACGGCCACGCTCTTTGGCCGCCGCCGCTACCTGCCAGAGCTCAACTCCGATAACCGGCTGGCCCGCGAAAACGCGGAGCGCGCTGCGCTCAACGCCCCGATCCAGGGAACGGCCGCGGATATCATCAAGGTCGCGATGATTCGCGTGGACCGTGCGTTGCGAGACATGAAATCTCGTGTTTTGCTCCAGGTACACGATGAATTGGTGGTGGAAGTCGCCCCCGGCGAGGCCGATCAAGTCCGCGAGATTCTTGAGCGCGAGATGGATTCTGCCATCGAGCTGAACGTGCCACTCGAAGTCTCTGCCGGCGCCGGCACGGATTGGGACGCCGCGGCCCACTAGTTCGATGATGACGCTTAACCGGCGCGAGCGCGCCCGCATGCGCTTGGCCGCCCAGGGGCTTACGGCCCAGCGCTGGCGCACCGCTGCGGAGGCGGTTCGCGCCTTTGGCGTTACGCAAGGCCAGGACCTGCATTCGGTGCGCCGGTCCTTGGCGCTGCGCGCAGCGGATGAATCGGATAAGTCCGAGATCGTGCGCGGCTATGCTATGCGTAATACGTTGTTCGCCTCCTCAATCAAGGATATGGACCGGATAACTGGACTGTGCGCGAAACCGCGTGCAGGGGATGGAGCGATACGAGATACGGTGCTGGGGCTTACCGATGCTCCGTTGAAACGCGTGGAGTTAAAAGAACACGCAGTGCAGGTGCTGCCCGTGGTGGGCTTATGGCAGCTTGCATCCTTTAGTGTGGTGTGCCTGTGGCCTGGGGTAAGTCTCGAGTCGGTGCATAATGAGGCGACGATCGCGAGTACTTTTCGAATCAACTCTTACCTATCCTTGAAAGGAAATAGGGCCTGCCCCCGATATGTCCACTTAACGAGGATAACCTCACGGATTTGACAGTTGTGCAGGCATGAAAAACGTTGATAAGATCTTATTAGAGTGCTAAGAGGCGCTCATTCGTCCTTTCTAATCAGGGTAAAGACTTGGATGAAAACCATCGTCACCAGTGAGATAATGGCTACAATTCCTGCAGCTTTCACTTGGCCAGCAAAAGAGAAAAATGTAATTGCGGCGAATAGAGCTATTGCGAGAATCCGAGTCTTATTCATTCTGGAAACCTTTCAAGGAGATCTATATGACTATTAGCAACACTAAGAGACGTTGGATGACAATTGCAACGTCACTATTTTTGAGCTTGTCCGTAACGGCCGGCGCGGCCCCTGCTGCCATAAGCGCACCTGTTCCATCATCTCAGGGGATGGTTCAGCAACAAGAAGTTGACCCCGAGCTGGAAGAAGTCTTCATCTTCATCGAGTCTATTCCAGACGAGGTATTGCTGGATGAAGAAGCATATGACCAGTGGATTCAAGAAAATATGCCCACTAAATGGACGACTTCTGAAAGAGTGAATTGGGTTGCGTGCGGAGCTGCCGTCGGCGCAGCGCTCGTTGGAAGTTTGCCTCCAGCAAAGATCCTAAAGTTGAAGCAAACTTTCAAGGCGGCGGGAGGTGCAACAAAGTTCTTTAAAACGTTCAAGCCGGCCTACGATAAGGCACGAAACTCTGGAAAATCTTATGCGGATGCAGTAGGCGAAGGAGCGAAGGTAGCAGGAGGAGAATCCTGGCCAGAAATACAACAGGCTTTGTTGGACTTCTTTGCGGTCGGCGCAGTAGCTGGGGCTTGCGGGGTCGGAGAGTAGTAATACAAGAGACGTGTAGACACTGGGATTTTCTGACCGAAACTCCCAGTGTCTTTGTGTACGGTCGAGATTTGGGGTTAAGTAGCAAAAAAGGGGTGCGGACGAAATCTTGGAGGATTTCTCGCATATCTAATATTCGATACACGGATGCGCAACGGCTTAAGGCGTTAGACGTAGGGCCTGACCCCCGACGTATTTACTTTCCGGGGTCGGGCCCTCCTTTTATAGAACGCAACCAAAAATGCAGCATCGCTGTTATAGGATCTGCTGCCGAAAAGATACCTTCCGTTATACCGTATGGAGTCCAGTCGTCTGGAAGGCCTCTAATACTATCTGCGATTTTACCGAGAATCAATAAGCGAGATTCCTAGACAGCCTCGAGAATAATTATTACGTCTTCGCGAGTAGCATGGAATGAAGTCTCCCATTGGCTGCAGTTGCATCTTCTATGTAAGTCCAGTCATGGATTTCTCTCATGTCTTTCAAGAGATTATCAGCTGTCTTTTCATGGTTTTTCCGTACTCATAAACTTAATATTAATTTGATAGATCCTGTCAAGGTTTATCCTTTACCCCTTCGTAGCCGTTGGGGATCGAGTCCGGTCGTAAAAGAATCGGATCTAAACCAGGATGCTGCAAGGAGCGGTGAATGAGGATATGTTTATTTCGGTTTTGGGGATCCTAGCCTTAAGGTTTTCCTGGCGGCCGGAAATACCGCAGACGCCGATGAGAGCCCTCGGCGATACCGTAGGTAGGTGGCTAGGGTGATGATTGGGACTACCGTAGTGGCAGTGGCCTTTCCGTTTTCGTGGACGTTTGTAGCATTAACTATCGCTGCCGTAGTGTACTACCTCTGGCCGCGCATCGCGGTGGAATCCTCCTGAGGTCGCTTTTCCACTAAGCAGCCGGCCAAGAGGTCAAAGGGCGTTTGGCCGATGGCTAAAACAGAAAGGCCTAGAATCGCAACGATAATGCCGTCGATATTCCAGCCGGTAAGCGTCAGGGGCGTGAGCAGTAGCCACGAATTGCGCAGGCACGCGGTGACAAACGGCGAGCGGGCCGGGATGATTTCGAGCTGCATCGACCATTTGCCCAGGGAGGTAGACTTCTTCGTTTCCACCCACACGCGGTAGATATAAAAGACCACGGCGAGAGCGACGGCCTCATAGATTTCTTGGGGGCGGCCGGCTAAGGGGGCATCGGCAAGAGCATTAATCACCCACCGCACCACGGTGACGATGGCGGCGACGAGAAAGGCGTCGATCCACCACGCCACGGCGCGGCGCAGGGCAATTCCTAGTCTTTCGACAATCATGTTCTCTAGGTTAGCTGTATGCGCGGCACATGAAAATCATGCTGCCTGGGAAAATTTCTCCGCGCTGCGGGGACCACTGGCCCCACGTGATGTCCAAGCCTTCGGGCCATTCCGGTTCGATGATGTCCTCGATGAGGAATGGTCCGCGACCTTGGAGCGCGCGGAACCAATCGCTGATGGTGCGGTGAAATTCGGCATAGGTTAGCGTCCCGGCGGAATCGTGTTCCAGATAGGCGCGGTCGAAATAACTTATCTCAGCGGTGAGGCTGGTGGGATCATCGGGGAAGATCCAGCGCATTGGGTGGGTCACGGAGAATACGAAGCGTCCACCTGGGCGCACCACGCGGGCAACCTCCGCGAGCGCGGCATCGAGATCGGCAAGGAAAGGAAATGCGCCGAATGCAGAGAATGCCACGTCAAAGGAATCAGTGGCGTAGGGCAGTGCCAGCGCATCGGCTTGGATGAGCGCCAACCCGGGATCTGCGTGGGAGAGCATGCCGCGGGAAATATCGCAGCCGGTGACAAAGCGGGCGCGGGTGCTGAGCCACTGGGTGCAGGCAGCAGACCCGCAGCCGATTTCGAGGACAGAGGCGGAGGAGACATCGCCAAGCAACTGCGCATCGGCCTCGTGCAACATCTCCGGGCACCAGTAAAAAGAGGAGAGGTACTCGGGGTGCTCGGCATGGTAAGAGACCGCATCATCATCCCAGTGGGATTGATTGGCGCGAGAGGGCGAAGTCATTGGGGTGGGCTACCTTTCTTGGTGGCGTGCAATATTTGCCGTATAAGCTGGACAGATGTAGGCTCTTACAAGCATGTCTATGCCACGGGTTGTTGCAGGCTATTGTAGGAAAGCTTGGGGCAATCACGCGGCGGGATCGAATGCGGCCTCTATCTCCTGTATTTGTGCAGTGTAGACGGGCTTTTAATTCGAGAGACACGCAGTTGTCCACGAACGATTTCCTACATTTATTCGGAGCATTTTTACAATATGCCATCTTCTACTACCCCTCAGGTTGCGATCAACGATATCGGAACCGCAGAGGACTTCCTCGCAGCTGTAGACGCCACCATCAAGTACTTCAACGATGGTGACATTGTCGGGGGTACCGTCGTCAAGGTTGACCACGACGAGGTACTGCTGGACATCGGATACAAGACCGAAGGCGTTATCCCTTCCCGCGAGCTGTCCATCAAGCACGACGTCAACCCCGACGAAGTTGTCGAGGTTGGCGATGAGGTTGACGCACTTGTCCTGACCAAGGAGGACAAGGAAGGCCGCCTGATTCTGTCCAAGAAGCGCGCACAGTACGAGCGTGCTTGGGGCGCCATCGAGGAGCTGCAGGCCAAGGAAGAGCCGGTTACCGGTACCGTCATCGAGGTTGTCAAGGGCGGCCTCATCTTGGACATCGGCCTGCGCGGCTTCCTGCCTGCTTCCCTCGTTGAGATGCGTCGCGTCCGCGACCTGGATCCTTACATTGGCCAGGAGCTGGAAGCAAAGATCATCGAGCTGGACAAGCAGCGCAACAACGTTGTCCTGTCCCGCCGTGCATACCTGGAGCAGACCCAGTCCGAGGTCCGTTCCGAGTTCCTGCACCAGCTGCAGAAGGGTCAGGTCCGCAAGGGCGTTGTCTCTTCCATCGTCAACTTCGGCGCCTTCGTCGATCTTGGCGGCGTCGACGGCCTGGTCCACGTGTCCGAGCTGTCCTGGAAGCACATCGACCACCCATCTGAGGTTGTCACCGTTGGTGACGAGGTAACCGTTGAGGTTCTGGACGTTGATCTGGACCGCGAGCGCGTTTCCCTGTCCCTGAAGGCAACCCAGGAAGACCCATGGCGCGTCTTCGCCCGCACCCACGCTGTGGGCCAGATCGTTCCGGGCAAGGTCACCAAGCTGGTTCCGTTCGGTGCGTTCGTTCGCGTCGAGGAAGGCATCGAGGGCCTGGTTCACATCTCCGAGCTGGCTCAGCGCCACGTCGAGGTTCCGGACCAGGTTGTCACCGTTGGCCAGGAAGTTATGGTCAAGGTCATCGACATCGACCTCGAGCGTCGTCGTATCTCCTTGTCCGTCAAGCAGGCTGACGAGGACTACTCCGAAGAGTTCGATCCGTCCAAGTACGGCATGGCTGACTCCTACGACGAGCAGGGCAACTACGTGTTCCCAGAAGGCTTCGACCCGGACACCAACGAGTGGAAGGAAGGCTTCGACGAGCAGCGTCAGGCTTGGGAGGCACGCTACGCAGAATCCGAGCGCCGCTTCAACCTGCACACCGCTCAGATCGAGCGCAACCGCGCTGCGGCCGCAGAGGCTGCAGAGTCCGCTGAAGCATCCTCCAACTACTCTTCTGACTCCACCGATGCAGCTCCGGCATCGGAGACTCAGGCAGAGTCCGGCGGATCCTTGGCTTCTGACGAGCAGCTCGCCGCACTGCGCGACAAGCTCGCCGGCAACTAAGACGCCTTTGGGGTTTAGGGTGAGATAGTCCCTAACTCCACACAGCTGCACTAGCCGCGTCCTTCTCCTTTAGGGAGACAGGACGCGGCTTTGTGAGTTTTATGACAGTATATGCAAACGATTGCCTGTCACTTTTCGCTTGCTGGTTCCTTGACCTGCGGCGAAGTAATTTCGCCCGCAAAAAAGGCAACTATCCCCACTAAAGGCCACTAAATTGGACTTTTGTTTGTGTTGCCTATCACTTATAATCCAAGTGTGACGTAATGGCCGGTTGAGTACTGACTATTGTTTTGTCTTTATGCAAGGAGTATGAAGTGGCATCTGTTAAGGACACTTCCACACACATCATCGATAGCTTGGGCGGCGCCGATAACATCACATCGCTGACGCACTGCGCGACGCGCCTGCGTTTTCAACTCGCTGATGTGGGGAAAGTAGATCAGGAAAAGCTGGAAAGCGATACGGCCGTTCTCGGTTCTGTTACGCAGGGTGCCCATGGCTACCAAGTAGTCATGGGCGGCGGCGTGGCTAACTACTACGGCGAAATCATCAAAGACCCCGGGGTAAGTCCCGCTGATGAGGAATCCTCCTCATCCAAGAAGAACTACGACGGCGTGCGCGGAAAGTACGACTGGATCGACTATTGCTTCGAGTTCCTCTCTGATACCTTCCGCCCGATTCTGTGGGCGCTGCTTGGTGCCTCCCTCATTATCACGCTGCTGGTACTGGCAGATACCGTTGGCATTCAAGACTTCCGCGCGCCGATGGAGGAGCAGCCTGAGGGCTTCCGCTTGGCCCACGCGATGTTCCAATCGGTCTTCTACTTCTTGCCGGTGATGGTGGGTGCCACCGCCGCGCAGAAGCTGGGTGCGAATATGTGGGTCTCGGCAGCCATTCCTGCCGCGCTTCTGACACCGGAGTTTATGTCCCTGGGTGAACAGGGCGATACCGTGAATGTATTCGGCCTGCCGCTGGTGATTAACTCTTACGGCTCCCAGGTATTCCCCCCGATCTTGGCCGCTATCGGCCTGTTCTGGGTGGAAAAGGGCTTGAAGAAGATCATCCCGAGCGCCGTGCACATGGTCTTCGTGCCGTTCTTCTCCCTGCTCATCATGATTCCGGCAACTGCCTTCCTGCTCGGTCCATTCGGCATCGGCGTGGGCAACGGTATCTCTTGGGTACTGTTCCAAATTAATGATTTCTCGCCGTTCATCTTGGCCATTGTCATTCCGCTGCTGTACCCATTCCTGGTGCCCATGGGCCTGCACTGGCCGCTCAACGTGATCATGATTCAAAACATCACGACCTACGGCTACGACTTCATTCAGGGCCCCATGGGTGCGTGGAACTTTGCTTGCTTCGGCGTCACCGGCGCCGTGATGGTCATTTCCATGAGGGAAAAGAACAACTCCATGCGCCAGGTCTCCGTCGGTGCCTTTGCAGCCGGCATGCTCGGCGGTATTTCGGAGCCGTCCCTCTACGGCATCTTGCTCCGCTTCCGCCGCACCTACTACCGCCTGCTGCCGGGTTGTGCCATCGGTGGCGCAGTGATGGGGCTTTTCGATGTCCGCGCTAACGCCTTCGTCTTCACCTCCATCTTGACCACCCCAGCCATGACCCCGCAGGTGGGCTACGTCATCGGCATCGCCGTGGCATTCTTCACCTCCTTCTCCCTCACGCTGCTGTTTGGTTACCGCACCGCAGAGGAAAAGCAGGCCGACCTCGAGCGCATCGCCCGCGAAAATAACGAGACCGTGGAAGAGGTTGCTAGCCGCTCCGAGTCCCGCATCATCGGAGGATCCGATGATGAGTCGGACGGTTCCGAGAATGCACAGGCTGCAGGGGTTGCTGCTGCCACCGGAATCGCCACCAAGGAAGCAGAACAGGCAATCATCAAGCTGGACTCTCCTCTGGAGGGCGAGGCAGTGGACCTGTCCGAGGTACCGGATCCCATCTTCGCTGGCGCCAAGCTTGGGCCGGGCGCTGCCGTGAAGCCAACCGGCAATACCGTCTACGCGCCTGCCGATGGCACCGTGCTCACCGTCCAAAAGTCCGGCCACGCGATCGGTCTGAACCTGGATAACGGCGTACAGCTGCTCATCCATGTTGGCCTAGACACCGTGGAACTGGGCGGCGAGGGATTTGATGTCCACGTGGAAAAGAAGCAGCGCGTTTCCGCTGGCGATAAGCTCATCAGCTTTGACGCAGACTTCATCAAGTCCAAGGACTACAACCTGATTACCCCGGTCGTTGTTACTAACGCCAAGAAATTTGGTTCCGTGAGCGGCGCTACCGGCGCTGTCACCCCAAGCGATGAACTCTTGCAGGTTCATCCAAAGCCGGAAGAAGAACTCGAGTCCTAAAGGCACTCTTAAATTCCGCAGCAAGGAGCCCAGGCAGTCGTGCCGGGCTCCTTTTCGCGTACCCTGGTATCTTATGAAGCTAATCGGATTAACCGGGGGAATCGGCAGCGGAAAATCTACGGTAGCGAAGCTGTGCGCCCAGCGCGGCTGGCGGGTCGTGGACGCAGATCGCATTGCCCGGGACATCGTCAAGCCTGGCCAACCGGCATTGGCCGAGCTGGCGGAGAAATTCGGCGAGGACATCCTGCAGGAAGACGGCAGCCTCGACCGCAAGGAACTCGCCCGCCGGGCTTTCGTGGACAAGGAGCACACCGAGCTTCTTAATTCGATTACGCACCCGCGCATCCAAGAAGAGACCCAGCGACAATTTGCCGCCGCGCGCGAAGAAGGCGTTGATTTTACGGTCTATGACATGCCGCTGCTGGTGGATAATGGGCTCGACGGGGATATGGATTTTGTCATCGTCGTTGACGTGGATCCAGAAGAGAGGGTGCGTCGTCTCGTGGAGTTCCGCGGACTCGATGAAGCAGACGCGCGCAAAAGGATTAACGCCCAGATTTCTGATGAGAAGCGGCTCGCGGCAGCAAGCCATGTCATTGACAATAACGGCACGCAGGAACAATTGGCCGAGCGCGCCGCAGCAGTCTGCGATGAAATCGAAGCGGCGTCTTCTTAAGCTTAACCTTTTGGGTAAGTAGCGTTAACGTATTTTCCTATTAACGTTTACTTTTGGCCCCTAGACTATTTGAGCGTGGGAACTTGGGGCACTGGACCATTCGATAATCACGCGGCGCGAGACATACTCGATAGCCTGCGGGATGGTTCTTTTGATCTCCGGCACTTTCAGCGCTCGTGCGGCACTGGAGTCCTCGATTCCGATGAAGCCGAAGCGGTCATCGCATTGGGTGCGCTGACGAAGCTGCCTGCCGATGGCCTGCCAGACGGCGTAGCCCCTCGGGATTTGGCGTCCCTATATACCCCGCAATCTAAGGCGTGGCTGCGCCGGCGCATCAACCAAGCGATGCGCTCTGATTCCTCGTCGGTTTACGCGCTATGGGAACCGACAGGGGAGCTCGACCAGTGGCTACACACCGCCCAGGCCGCGCTTCCGTGAAATGGCTAGCAGGAGCGTATAAGCAGTAGAATAGCGGGCATGGCTTTTGCTGCTGAACATCCCCTTATTCCAAATTCTGAACACCGCGTCGTCGGTGAGGTAGAACGCACCCCCGGCAAGTTTCAAGTCGTTTCTGAATATGAACCCGCCGGTGACCAGCCTGCGGCCATCAAGGAACTTGATGAGCGCCTCAACCGCGACGAGCGCGACGTGGTGCTTATGGGTGCCACCGGTACTGGTAAATCCGCGACGGCCGCGTGGCTGATTGAAAAACAGCAGCGGCCCACGCTAGTGATGGCTCCCAATAAAACCTTGGCCGCACAGTTGGCCAATGAGCTGCGCCAATTATTGCCCAATAACGCGGTGGAATATTTCGTCTCTTATTACGATTACTACCAGCCAGAAGCCTATATCGCGCAGACCGATACTTATATTGAAAAAGACTCCTCCATCAATGAGGATGTAGAGCGCCTGCGCCACTCGGCCACCTCTGGACTGCTCTCGCGGCGCGATGTTGTGGTGGTCTCTTCGGTCTCGTGCATCTACGGCCTTGGTACCCCGCAATCCTATTTGGATCGCTCGGTCATTATTGCCGTTGATGAGGAACTCGATAGGGACCGTTTCCTCCGGCTCTTGGTGGATATCCAATATGAGCGCAACGATGTGGGCTTTACCCGCGGTACCTTCCGCGTCAAGGGCGATACGGTCGATATCATTCCGGCATATGAGGAACGCGCGGTGCGCATCGAGTTTTTCGGCGATGATATTGATTCGCTGTACTATATCCACCCGGTAACCGGTGACGTTATCGAGCAGGTCGATGAAGTGCGCATTTTCCCCGCCACGCACTATGTGGCCGGCCCAGAGCGCATGGAAAAGGCCGTGGCCGATATCAAGGAAGAATTGGCTGAGCGCCTAGAAGATCTAGAAAACCGGGGCAAACTCTTGGAAGCGCAGCGGCTGCGCATGCGCACGGAATATGACCTAGAGATGATCGAGCAGGTGGGATTTTGTTCCGGCATTGAGAACTACTCCCGCCACGTGGATGGCCGCCCGGCAGGGTCTGCGCCAGCTACGCTCTTGGACTATTTCCCGGAGGACTTTCTTACCATCATCGATGAGTCCCACGTGACCGTGCCGCAGATTGGTGGCATGTACGAAGGCGATATGTCGCGCAAGCGAAACCTGGTGGAATTCGGCTTCCGCCTTCCCTCCGCGGTGGACAACCGGCCACTGACCTTCGACGAGTTTGAGGAGCGCGTCGGCCAGACCGTCTACATGTCTGCTACGCCGGGTGATTTCGAAATGACCTCCTCCGGCGGCGAGTTTGTCGAGCAGGTCATTCGCCCGACCGGTCTGGTTGATCCTAAGGTGACGGTGAAGCCCACCAAGGGCCAGATCGACGACCTCATTGATGAGGTCCGTGGTCGCATTGCCTCTCAGGAGCGCGTATTGGTTACCACCTTGACCAAGCGTATGGCAGAAGACCTGACGGATTATCTCTTGGAGCAGGGGATTAAGGTCCGCTACCTGCACTCGGATATCGATACGCTGCAGCGCGTGGAACTCCTGCGTCAATTGCGCCAGGGTGAATTCGACGTGCTCGTGGGCATTAACCTCTTGCGCGAGGGTTTGGACTTGCCCGAGGTCTCGCTTGTGGCCATCCTCGATGCGGATAAGGAGGGCTTCTTGCGCTCGACGACGTCGCTCATTCAGACCATTGGCCGCGCTGCGCGTAACGTATCGGGCGAGGTCATCATGTATGCGGATAAAATCACAGACTCGATGCAGGAAGCCATCGATGAAACTGAGCGCCGCCGCGAGAAGCAGATTGCCTATAACAAGGAACACGGCGTGGATCCGCAGCCTTTGCGCAAGAAGATCGCCGATATTTTGGATCAGGTCTACGAAAACAATGGGGAAGAGGTAGCCGAGTCGGATCCTTCGGCGGTGGTGGAAAAGCGCGATGTCTCCAGCATGGCTACCGATGAGGTTGAGGCTCTCATTAATGACCTGCAGGCACAGATGGGCGCCGCAGCGCGCGAGCTGAAATTCGAACTGGCCGGGCGGCTGCGCGATGAGATTGCGGATTTGAAGAAGGAATTGCGCGGCCTGAAAGACGCTGGAATCTAGCAGCACGCGCAGGGGCCCAATAACGCTTTCCCCCTAAAAGTGCGCACTCCTGCAACCTTGGGCTTATTGATTCAGCGTCCTGACTATACTGGGGGCGACTTAATAAGCCGGTTCAATGTGCCGACCTAGTTATTCACCAGCAAGGAGAATCATGCTTACGTATCACACCATCGCCGTCGGTACCGATGGCTCCGAAACTTCCCTGCGCGCAGTGCGTTCGGCGGCATCAATGGCACGGGCATATGACGCCAAGCTCATCATCGTCTCCGCAGCCTATAATCATTCAGGCTCCATGCTCGGTGCCCCCAGCGGGGAAGGATCCCGGCTACCGGTGGTCAGCGAGGAAATGGCGAATACTTACCTCACGAATGCGCAGCGGATTGCAGAGTCCGAAGGCGCGGAAAATATTGAGGTGGTCACTACCCCCGGTGACCCTGTCAACGCCTTAATTGAGGTTACGGAGAAATACGACGTTGAGCTCTTGGTCGTGGGCAATCGCGGCGTTAATTCCGTGCGCGGACGCGTTTTCGGTTCAGTGCCTACTGAACTTACCCATAAATCCAAGGTGGATGTCGTGGTGGTCAACACGAGTGAAAAACGTTAATCATTTTTCATTGTTACACTTGCAGTAACGCCAAGTTGGCACACTAGAATAGATAGGGTACACACCCACAAAGAAAGGTCATCATGAGCGACTACAGCACGATTGTTGTCGGTACTGACGGTTCCAAGTCCTCCCTCCTCGCCGTGGAGCGAGCAGCCAAGATTGCCGCTGCATTCGATGCCACGCTGATCGTCGGTTGTGCTTACTACGAGAATCAAGAGCAGGCCTCGAAGACCTTGCGCCAGGATTCCGTCACTATTCTCGGTGATGAGAAGGCTGAAGCTAACCTGCAGGCGGGTAGGGAAGAAGCGGAAAAGCACGGGGTTTCCAAAGTGGAAACCGCAGTCCGCCCTGGCACGCCGGTACAAGCCCTCATGTCCATTGTCAACGACAATGATGCAGACCTGCTCATCGTTGGTAACCGCGGTATTAATTCCCTGACCGGCCGTTTGCTTGGCTCGGTGCCGGCTGATGTGGCGCGCCAGTCCGATTGTGACGTCATGATTGTTCACACCGTCAATTAACCTAGGCTTTCGCCTGACCGGCTTTCGCCTTACCCACCGCAGCGAGTCCTTCTCTGGATTCGCCCGGTGGGTTTTGTGATCCCAGTGGGCTAGAGCACGCCGGACGTATCTCCCACTAGGGTCAGCGTTTGCGTGGCCCGGGTGATGCAGACGTACAGGTTCTGCAGTCCCTGCGGGGAGGCATCGACAATCTCGCGCGGGTTAAGCACGATTACGTGGTCGAACTCGAGGCCCTTGACGGATTCGGCGTTCGTGGCGTCAATGATTGCGGTCAGGCGCCCATCGTCCTCGGTGGTGACGCCGGGGCTGAAGTCGGCATCGTCAAGCCGACGCACCGGCACACCATCGCGAATAGCAATGGCAGGGGTGGCATCCGGATTAATGGAGGCCAATAGGCCATTAGCAAGCTCGGTAATGGGCTCAGGTGTGCGGTAGTTGACGGTAAGGAGGTGGTGGCGGAAGCGCTGGGCGATGAACGGCTCCAAGGCCTCGCCCCAGTCATCCACGCCCGCCGGGGAACCGGTCTGCGAGGTATCGCCCACCAGCGTCATCCACCGCGACGGGCAGCGGCGGAAGAGGATCCGCCATTCCATCGGGGTAAGTTCCTGCGCTTCGTCCACGATGATGTGGCCAAAGGCCCACGTGTGATCCTCCCGGGCACGCTGCGCAGTGGTGCGCGTATCCCGCACCTCTTGGCGCTGCGCTAGGGTTTCCGCGTCGATCACGTCGTGCGCCGAGAGAATTTCCGCCTCAAACATGTCATCGTCGTTATCGGTGGATTCAGAAGATGACAGGATATCCAACGCATCTTCTGCATCCGCGATCTGCTCGCGCCACTCGGCGTCTTTGGCCGCCTTCTTCTCCTCAGGACTGGGCAGCCCGATGAGGACGGCCAACTCATCCAATAGGGCAGCATCGGAATCGGTCCAACCGTAGCCATCTGCGCGGTACAAGGCGGCTTGGGTCTCCTCATCGTAGCCACGGGCAGCTGAGGCAATGAGCTCGCGGGACGACAACAAGGCGGCGAGGACCTCAGAGGGATCAAGCTGGGGCCAAAAATCATCGATGCAGCTGACCACGGACTCATCAATGGCAAGATCGTCGTGGAATTGGTCCACATCCGCGCGGCTTAAGAGGTTTTCCCCGCCCAGCGGATCGGTGCCAACCTTGGTGGCCATCTCCTGTGCCAGGTCCTCCACGAAGTGCTCGATGAATGCCTCGCGCGCCTGGTTATGCGGCTTGCGTGAGCGGCGGGCGCGGGTGCGCGCCTTCTTCACCATGGATGGAGTGATGGTCAGGGTCAGGCCATCCACGGTGATGTCCCGAGCCTCATTCGGCACCTGCTGATAATCCTTGACTGCAGCGCTCAGGATTTCCGCCATGGCCTCGCTGCCTTTGATTTCGCGGCCCACAAGACCCTCGGTATGGGTGGGTGTAATGCCGGGGAATAGCCCACCGATGGTGGAGAGCACGACGCCGGTTTCACCGAGTTCTGGCAGGACGCGGGAAATATAGTCCAAAAAATTAGTATTGGGTCCAACGATGAGTACACCGGTGGAAGATAGCAGTTCGCGGTGGGTATAGAGCAGGTAGGCAACGCGGTGCAGCGCGACGGCAGTCTTGCCGGTGCCGGGACCGCCTTCTACCACCATCACGCCGCGGGTATTATCCCGGATGATTTCGTCCTGCTCGCGCTGAATGGTTTCCACGATGGACGTCATGTGTCCCGTGCGGGCGCGTTGCATGGCAAAGTACAGGGCAGACTCGCTCGCCACGCCCGCTTCCTCCTCGCGCACGCCTGGGCCGTTTAATGCCTCGTCATTGACATCAGTGACCGTGCGGCCGGACATGCGGATCTGGCGGCGCGTGTGCACACCCTCTGGCTGGGCCGTGGTGGCGAGGTAAAAGGGGCGGGCCATGGGCGCGCGCCAATCCAGAAGCAGGGTGCGGTAGTTTTCTTCGCGAGCATCCAAACCCATGCGGCCGATATAGCGGCGGTCTAGTCCCTCATCAGTTGGGTTATCGCCGGGGGCATCGATATCGATACGGCCGAAGACGAGCCCCATCTGCGCGACGTTGAGGCGGTCCAATTTGGCCTGCAGGCCGTGGTATTCCGTTTCGCGGCGCACTAAGGCATCGGCATCGGGGGTCGCCGGGTCGACCTCGGCCTGGACCTCATTCAGGCGCGCGTTTGCCGTGGCTACCTCGTCATCGAGGCGGTCAAAGAGGCCATCGACATAGTTCTGCTCGGCTTCGATGGCTGAAATTCCAGCGTTATCCGCGCGGCTGGATGAAGATGCAGCGGCGGGAGAATGAGTGGCTGGAGAATTCTTCGGTGCAGAGTTCACAAGACTCCTCAGAATGAAACACGAAAATATGGGTGGACACGCATTCGCGTGCCGCGTAGGGGAGGTTCGAGTTTAGACCTTGCCGTGACAAAGAACAACGGCCCAGCGTAAGGGCTGGGCCGTGTGCGAGGGATAAGGCGAATTACTTAGCGCGCTTTTCAATCTTCTTGATAGCGGCTTCGATCTTCTTATTAGCCTTCTTTTGCAGCTTATCTGCCTGCTTGGAAGCCTTCTTAGCAGCGCGCTTGGAGTCTGCCTTGTCGAGCTTCGATGCAGCATCATCGGCGCGCTTCTGTGCCTTGTTCGCGGCCTTGACGGCACCCTTGCGGGCGGTCTTAGCGTTGGACTCAGCGGACTTCAGCCAGTCCTTCTTGTTGTCATCAACGTAGGACTTGGCGCTATCGACGGAGTCCTCGATGAAGGACTTTGCGTTGTCCAAGAAGTCGCGGCCGGAATCCTGCCAGTCATCCTTGTTGTCATCGACGTAGTCCTTGGCGTCATCGACATAGGACTTGGCGGTATCCAGGAGGCCGCGACCGGTGGACTGCCAGTCATCCTTGTTGTCATCCACATAGGCCTGAGCCTTCTGGGAGGTCTCATTGAACCAGTCGCCGGCCTTATTGGACAGCTCGCTGGCGCAAGCGGAAAGCTCCTCGCGCTTTTCCTGAGACTCAGACTTGGTGGGCAGCGCCTGCTGAATCTTCTTATTGGTGCGCTCACCGGCCTTCTGTGCGCGCCAGCGCAGGGAAGGCTTGCCTTCGGTGTCCTGGGTGGTGATAAAGAGTGCGCCGAGCAGGGCGGTGTTGGTAATGAAGCCGTTGCGACGGTCTTCCTTGTCCTTCTTATTATCTGCGGCCCAGAAGTTATTCTTGCCCACCAAGTTGGGCAGGGTAGCGGCAGCCAGCACGGCTGCGGAGGTGCGTGGTGCCTTGCCCAGAGCCAAGGTGGTACCTGCACCGATCTTTGCGCCGCCGAGGGCGCGGGTAGCTAGTTCCGGATCATTGGGAATCAGGTTCTTGTAACCGGAGGGGACGAACTTGCGCAGGGTCTTGAGGAAGCCTTCGGTTTCCTTGGTGTGCTCCGAGGCATTGCGCAGGTCGTCTACACCTTCCCATACAAATACCGATGCCAGCATGGGGCGGGCAAACTTGCGAATCATAGTCCTTTAAGCTCCTTAGCTCGTTGTTCTAGACCAATCGTGTGATTGACCATTATACGCTGAAATAGCCGCCTAGATCACCAACGGCGCTCCCACCAATCACCCAACTTGGGGCGTTCTTCCCCCAAGGTGGTGGGCTTGCCATGACCCGGGCGGATGATGGCGTTATCTGGGAACTCCTCGAAGACGCGCTTGGTGACGTCCTTATATAGCCGCACAAAGTCGCCTTCAGAGGTCGTTCGACCCAAGCCACCGGGGAATAC
Source organism: Corynebacterium sp. KPL2838 (assembly GCF_040225455.1). Lineage (NCBI taxonomy): Bacteria > Bacillati > Actinomycetota > Actinomycetes > Mycobacteriales > Corynebacteriaceae > Corynebacterium > Corynebacterium sp. KPL2838. The sequence continues at coordinate 45,394 of NZ_JBEHFT010000010.1, forward strand.
GGAATCTCCCACAAAGAGGTTCGTGACACCGTCAACGGTGGCCACTAGCGCGACGCCGCCGGGGGTATGGCCGCGCAGGATGATGATCGGCAATTTCATGCCGGCAAACTCGATGGAATCGCCCTCGCGCAGCTCAACGTCCACGTCTTCCGGAATGGCGGGCGAATCAATAAAGGAGGCGTAGTGTTTTGCGTTGGTGGCCTCCAAAACCTCGCCGAGAGCCCGCACGTGATCCCAGTGGCGGTGCGTGGTGAGAACAGCGGTGATGTCAACGCCTGCCTCGCGCGCCATGTCGAGGATGGCGGGGGCGTTATCGGCGGCATCGACAAGCAAGCCTTGATCGCCGGCGGTGAGCAGGTAGCAGTTATTATCCATCTCCGAAACGGAGATTTGGTGAAGATGTAGCTCGTTAGTCATACGTTCCAGCTTACGGGTACATTCAAGGGGAGATTAAAATCTATGATGTGGAGGCTGGAGCGCAGTGGCAGAACGATTGATTGTGCGAGGCGCACGGGAACACAATCTCAAGGGCGTGGATATCGATATTCCGCGCGATAAAATGGTGGTTTTTACTGGGCTTTCGGGCTCCGGTAAGTCCTCGCTGGCCTTCGATACCATCTTCGCGGAGGGCCAACGCCGCTACGTGGAATCGTTGAGCTCTTATGCCCGGATGTTTTTGGGCCAGATGGATAAACCCAACGTGGAATACATCGGTGGCTTATCGCCGGCGGTGTCCATCGATCAGAAATCCACGAACCACAACCCGCGCTCTACCGTGGGCACGATTACGGAAATTTACGATTACCTCCGCCTGCTCTTCTCACGCGCTGGCACTCCGCACTGCCCCAAGTGCGATGCCGTTATCGAGCGCCAGACGCCGCAGCAGATCGTTGATGCAGTACTGGAGCAGGAAGAAAAGCTGAAGTTCCAGGTGCTCGCCCCGGTAGCGCGCAAGCGCAAGGGCGAGTTTGTTGACCTTTTCCAAGATCTTTCGGCGCAGGGCTACTCCCGCGTGCGTGTGGATGGTGAGACCCACCAATTAAGCGATCCGCCGAAGCTGAAGAAGCAGGTTAAGCACACCATTGAGGTGGTAGTGGACCGGTTGCAGGTCAAAGCCTCCCAGAAGCAGCGCTTGACCGATTCCGTGGAAACAGCTTTGCGGCTTGCCGATGGCCTCGTCACCATCGAGTTCGTTGATAAAGAGGAACTCACGCATACCTATTCTGAAAAGGCGGCCTGCCCCAATGGCCATGCGCTGACCATCGAGGAGTACGAGCCGCGTGCGTTTTCCTTTAACGCGCCCTTTGGCTCCTGTCCGGTTTGTGATGGCTTGGGCACCAAGCTCGAAGTGGATGTGGACCTGCTCATTCCGGATCCGGATGCCCCAGCCGTCGATGCCGTGCAGCCGTGGCATTCCAGCCCGAACTCGCGGTACTTTGTCAAGCTCGTGGAAGGGCTGGGCAAGGCCATGGGCTTTGATCCGCAGACCCCCGTCAGCGAGCTGACGAAGGAGCAGCGCGATGCGTTGATTTACGGCACCGAAACCGAGGTGCGGGTGCGCTATAAGAACCGCTATGGCCGCCAGCGCAATTGGACCGCGCCCTTTGAGGGCGCAGTAGGCTTCCTGCACCGCAAATTGGATACCACGGATTCGCAGTCCCAAAAGGATCGCCTGCTGCAATACACCCGCCGGGTGCCGTGTAGCACGTGTAAGGGAACGCGCCTGAAGCCAGAAATCCTCGCCGTGCGCTTGGCGTCGACCTCGCATGGTGAACAGTCCATCGCGGGGCTAAGCGCCCTGTCCATCGAGGAGGCCTCAGAGTTTTTGGATTCGCTCGTCTTGGGGCACCGTGAGGAAATTATCGCGGGAGCGGTGCTGAAGGAAACCCAGGCCCGCCTGCGCTTCTTATTGGACGTTGGGCTTAACTACCTCACCCTGGACCGCGGTGCTTCGACCCTGTCCGGCGGCGAGGCCCAGCGTATTCGCCTGGCCACCCAGATTGGATCCGGGCTGGCTGGAGTGCTCTACGTCTTGGACGAGCCGTCTATCGGTTTGCACCAGCGCGATAATCACCGCCTGATCTCAACCCTGCAGCGCCTGCGCGATATTGGCAATACGCTCATCGTGGTCGAACACGATGAAGACACCATCCGCTCGTCCGATTGGCTGGTGGATGTGGGCCCGCGCGCCGGTGAATACGGCGGAGAAGTGGTTTACCAAGGCGAGCCCGCCGGCGTGGAGAAGGTAGAGGAGTCCTTAACGGGGCAGTACCTGTCCGGTTCCAAGGTGCTGGCTGTTCCTGATCACCGCCGCGAGATTGATAAAGACCGCACCCTGAAGGTAGTCGGCGCACGGGAAAATAACCTAAAGGGAATTAATGTCGAGATTCCGCTCGGCGTGCTGGTCTGCATTACCGGTGTATCAGGCTCCGGCAAGTCCACCGTGGTTAATGAAATCCTGGCCAAGACCCTGGCCAATAACTTGAACCGCGCCCGACAGGTTCCTGGGCGTGCCAAGCGTGTGGAGGGCATCGAGCACCTAGATAAGTTGGTGCAGGTGGATCAAAGCCCGATTGGCCGCACACCGCGTTCCAACGCGGCTACCTATACCGGCGTCTTTGATAAGATTCGCAATCTTTTTGCGGAGACCCAAGAGGCAAAGGTGCGCGGCTACAAGGCCGGGCGATTTTCCTTCAACGTCAAAGGTGGACGCTGCGAGGCCTGCCAGGGCGATGGCACCATCAAGATCGAGATGAACTTCCTGCCGGATGTCTATGTCCCGTGTGAGGTCTGCGAGGGCGCGCGCTATAACCGCGAAACCCTGGAGGTCCACTACAAGGGCAAAAACATCGCGGAAGTGCTGGATATGCCCATCTCAGAGGCAGCGGACTTCTTTGAGCCCATTACGTCCATCCACCGCTACTTGGCCACGCTTGTCGATGTCGGCTTGGGTTACGTCCGCCTCGGCCAAGCCGCCACCACGTTGTCCGGCGGTGAGGCCCAGCGCGTGAAGCTTGCCTCGGAGCTACAAAAGCGCACCAATGGCCGCACCATCTATATCCTGGATGAGCCGACGACCGGTCTGCACTTTGAGGATATTCGCCGGTTAATGCTGGTGATTCAAGGCTTGGTAGATAAGGGTAATTCCGTGCTTATCATTGAGCACAACCTCGATGTCATCAAGGCTGCAGACTGGATTGTGGATATGGGCCCAGAAGGTGGTGCCGGTGGCGGCACCGTGGTCGCGCAGGGTACTCCGGAAAAAGTCGCACAGGTAGAAGGTTCCTATACTGGCGGCTACCTCAAGGAAATGTTGCCCTAAAAACTAAGGAGATAGTTTCTGCGAAAAATTGTCCCTTTTCTAAAACATGGGCTAGTCTGTGAGGAATGAATCTACGGCGGAGAATGGGAGCGATACTCGCGACGGTATCGCTTGCTGCCGTGGCGGCGTGCTCGTCCCCCGAGCAGGCGGCGGATACGGCGGGGGAAGGGGCATCGGCAAGCGTGAGCGCTAAAGCCGATGCGGCGCTCACCAAAGATCTGGGGCGCGCCGTTGAGTCGTTGTCCAAGGACTATGACGCCCATGTCGGAGTGGCTATCTCCGCCGGCGAAGAAAAAATTTCTGCGGGAGACACAGGCGATGGACCGGCTTGGTCCACCATCAAAGTGCCCATTGCCATTACGGCGCTGCAAGACGGCGCCGATCTGTCCTTGGCGGATCTGGCCATCAAAGAATCCGATAATGATGCCGCGTACGCATTGTGGTCGCAGGTGCAGTGGGAAGAAGGCGTGGCCTCGGAGGCGGTGGAAAAGCTCTTGCGTGAGCACGACTCGAAGGCCTCCATTGAAGCTGACGCTTTTGGCTACTCCACCTGGCCATTGCAGGAGCAGGCGAATTTCGGCGCGCAATTGCCCTGCATCAAGGAAGCCGAATACGTCCATGAGGTATTAAATGACATTGTGGAATGGCAAAGCGTTGGCCTATCCAAACATGCAAGCACCCGGGCAAAGAGCGGCTGGGGGCTCGATGAAAATAGCGATGACTACACATTCCGCCAATTCGGCGTGCATGAAAAGGACGGCAAAAGGGTAGGAGTAGCCCTAAGTGTCATCGTCGAAGGCGAGGATTATGAAAGTGGCTCCGCCGCGATCGATGATCTTGCCGATGACGTCCTCAAGGTCATCGACAAAGCCATTGAGGATGGGAAACTAGAGCCCGATTCCACCTGCGAGGATGCCTAGTATTCTGCGGTTTGCTTTAAGTGGTAGCGGGCTGCTAGTGTCAAACCCACTACCGCCCAAGGTACCTTTTGCAGGAACCTGGGTCACAAGCGGAGATTCTCCCACCCGATGCCGCGAACTTAAAGTTCGTTGGATAACGGTAAAGGTAACCAGACGTTCGTGTCTGGCTCTGTGAGATCTCCCGGCTGTCTTTGGCAGACCGGGTTAGATTCGTTTGTGGTCCACGGTAGGTGAACTCATTACCCAAAACCCCTAATCGAGGAGAACCACAATCAGCGCTGAAGCTCGCATTAATGAGCGTATCCGAGTACCCGAGGTCCGTCTTGTCGGCCCCGGTGGTGAACAGGTGGGTATCGTCCGCACCGATGATGCCCGCAAGCTTGCCTATGAAGCTGACCTGGATTTGGTCGAGGTAGCTCCTAAGGCTAAGCCCCCAGTTGCCAAAATCATGGACTACGGCAAGTTCAAGTATGAGCAGGCCCAAAAGGCTCGCGAATCTCGTAAGAACCAGCAGCAGACCGTGGTGAAGGAACAGAAGTTCCGTCCGAAGATCGACGATCACGATTATGAGACCAAGAAGAGTAACGTAGTTCGCTTCCTGGAAAAGGGATCCAAGGTCAAGGTGACCATCATGTTCCGCGGCCGCGAGCAATCGCGACCGGAGCTGGGGTTCCGGCTTTTGGAGCGGTTGGCCGATGACGTCGCTGAGGTTGGCGTAGTTGAGTCCCGCCCCAAGCAGGATGGTCGCAATATGACCATGGTTTTGGGTCCGGTTCGTAAGGGCAAAAAGTAAACCATATTCCACGTAGGATTTAAGGACTTAATACTCATGAAGCAGAAGACCCACAAGGGCACCGCAAAGCGCATCAAGGTGACCGGTTCCGGCAAGCTGCGCCGCGAGCAGGCAAACCGCCGCCACTTGCTGGAGGGCAAGCCTTCCAAGCGCACCCGTCGCCTCAAGGGCACCGAGTCCGTCTCCCAGCCAGACACCAAGCGCGTCAAGCGCCTGCTCGGTCGCGCCTAAAAGCGCCCAATCAACCCACATCCACCATCTCAATCAGAATTTAAGGAAGTATTACTGTGGCACGAGTAAAGCGCTCAGTTAACGCAAAGAAGAAGCGTCGCGCGATCCTGAAGTCCGCCAAGGGTTACCGCGGCCAGCGTTCCCGCCTGTACCGTAAGGCCAAGGAACAGTGGCTGCACTCTATGACTTACGCTTACCGCGACCGTCGCGCGCGTAAGTCTGAGTTCCGTAAGCTGTGGATCCAGCGCATCAACGCTGCTGCCCGCATGAACGACATCACCTACAACCGCCTCATCCACGGCCTGCGCTTGGCTGAGATCGAGGTAGACCGCAAGATCCTCGCCGAGCTTGCCGTCAACGACTTCGAGGCTTTCTCCGCACTGTGCGAGACCGCCAAGGCTGCCCTGCCCGAGGACGTCAACGCACCGAAGGCTGCGTAAGTCTTCTCAGCTACATAGATGCTCGCCCACTCCGGCACTAATTGACTCGGTGCAGGGTGGGCTTCGTGCTGTCTTTATGCATAAAGCCCGCAAACAATCTGTTCGCTGTTTGTGCTAAATTTAATTGAGCTATAAATCCAGCCTTTGCAAGGAGACCGTCGCGACATGACGAGCCCGTGTAACCGCGAGCAACCAGAAGGCAACCCTGGTTCGAGCCAATTTTCTGGCCAGGATCGGCCGTATTACTCGCAGGAATTCCAATCCGGTGGTTACCCGCAGCAGGGCTATACTCAGCAACAATATGCGGCGGCAGGTAACCAAAGGTCCTGGGTAGCTGCGTTGCTTCTATGCTTCTTCTTGGGCAGTGTTGGAGCGCATAACTTCTACACTGGCCGCACAACTTATGCCATCGTGCAGTTGTCGCTGAATATCCTCGGCTGGTTTACCTTCTGGTTCCTATTGGGCTTCCTTTTCTGGACCGTTTTAGGAATCTGGGTGTTCATTGAGTTCTTCATGATTCTCCTTGGCGTGGGCGATTACGACAAGGACGCACGCGGAGTCCCGTTAAAGAAGTAAGTTTTTGCCATGGCCCTGCCGGATTTCTGGCAGGGCTTTGTCATGTCTGAGGCGTGAAACGAGCAGTTCAGCGCCCAAGGTAGGGTAGGGCCTATGAATTTAGACTTTGACTCCGCCTTTACTGAACGCACTCCGCGCATCGTCAACGCGGCGAAATTGCACCGGGCTGCTAATCGTAAGAAGGCCAAGCAGTTCATTATCGAGGGCGAAAATGCGGTGGATGCTGCGGTGTCTACGGGTGCGGCGACGGACGTATTCGTGACGGAGAAGGCTGCCGAGCGCTTTGCGGACATCGTTACGGCCTGTGGGTATATGGATGTCTACGTCCACCCCATTACGGACAAGGCCACCAAGCACCTGGCCGATACCGCGACGACGACGGGAATTTTCGCTCTGTGCAATTCCTCCGTCTTGTGGTCTGCGGGAAAGATCCTCAACGGGAAGCCGAAGTTGATTTCGGTACCGGTTCTTACCTCTGAGCCCGGAAACGCGGGGACGTTGATTAGGACTTCGGATGCGATGGGTGCCGATGGCGTGATTTTCGCGGGCGAGACCGTGGATCCCCTAGGCAGCAAGGTTGCCCGCGCTTCAGCCGGCTCCTTATTCCACGTCCCCGTCGCGCGCGATCCAAATATCAAGGACGTATTGGGGCAGCTGCGCAAGTCTGGCATGCAAATCGTCGCCACAGCCGCGGATGGGGAAGTAGAGCTTGCCGATGCCGACCTAACCCAACCCACCGCCTGGCTCTTCGGCAATGAGGCCCATGGGCTGGGCGAGTTGCTTGAAGAGGCCGATATGCGGGTACGCATCCCACTGCGGGGGCGCGCGGAGTCACTCAACCTTGCCACCGCGGCCAGCATCTGCTTGTACGAATCCGCCAAGGCGCAGGACCAGAACTAGGCCGCAATCGCGTAGCTCCGCGGTAGCGAATGAAAAGGGGGTCCCTGGGGCTGTCCGTGTCCTAATGACAGAGTAAGATTGCACGCGTTAGTTTTCGCGCGAGAAGAAGGTACGAAGTACGTGTCCGATACACCGCAGATCGAATTGACCGAACAGGCCCTCGGGGCCGCGGCCGATAAGGCTATCGCAGCCTTCGAAGCAGCAGAGACGCTAGAGGATCTCACCGCTGCCCGCCGCGAGCACTTAGGCGATAACGGGTATATCCCGCAAGCCCGCCAATCCCTCGGCCAAATACCTAAGGATCAACGCAAAGCCGCCGGTAAGGCCGTCAACATGGCCCGCGGCAAGATGGAAAAGCGTTTTGCGCAGGTCAAGGAGGAATTGGAGCAGCAGGCCCGCGAGGCCCAGCTCAAGGCCGAAACCGTCGACGTCACCATTCCTACGACCCGGGCGCAAACGGGTGCGCTGCACCCCATTACCTCCTTATCGGAGCGCATTGCCGATATTTTCGTTGGCATGGGGTGGGAAATCGCCGATGGCCCAGAGATTGAGGCCGAGTACTTTAATTTCGATGCCCTGAACTTCAAGCCGGATCACCCAGCGCGCACCCTGCAGGATACGTTCCACGTGGGCAAGGAAGGCTCCAAGCAGGTTCTGCGCACGCACACCTCGCCTGTGCAGGTGCGCACGATGCTCGAGCGCGATGTGCCGCTGTACATCGCCTGCCCAGGGCGCGTTTTCCGCACGGACGAGCTGGACGCCACCCACACCCCGGTCTTCCACCAGGTGGAGGGCCTAGCCGTGGATAAGGGCCTGACCATGGCTCATTTGCGCGGAACGCTCGAGCACCTAGCCAAGGTGCTCTTCGGACCCGAAACCACGACGCGCATGCGCGTGAATTACTTCCCGTTCACGGAGCCTTCCGCGGAGGTGGACGTCTGGTTCCCCAATAAAAAGGGCGGCGCCGGCTGGATCGAATGGGGCGGTTGCGGAATGGTCAACCCCAACGTGCTGCGCGCGGTAGGCGTTGACCCGGAAGAATACACGGGCTTCGCGTTCGGCATGGGCCTTGAGCGCACCCTGCAATTCCGCAATGGACTGACTGATATGCGCGACATGGTCGAAGGCGATGTCCGCTTCACCCTGCCCTTTGGCGTACAGGCTTAAAACCCAGAAAGGATAGATACATCATGCTTATTTCCCAAGACTGGGTTACCCGTATCCTTCGTGCCTCCAATCCGAATTGGAGCGTGTCCGCTGCCGATATGGACTCCGGTTTCGTCCGCGTGGGGTTTGAAACCGAAGGATATGAGCCGATCCCTGAGACCACTGGCCCATTGGTCATTGGCCAGGTCGTAGAAATCGAAGAGCTCACGCAGTTCAAAAAGCCCATCCGGTACTGCCAGGTCAACGTTGGCCAGGCAAATGGCACCGGTGAATTGCAGGGCATTATCTGCGGTGCGCGTAACTTCCGCTTGCACGATTACGTCGTAGTTTCCCTGCCCGGCGCAGAGCTGCCCGGTGGGTTCAAAATCGCGGCGCGCGAAACCTACGATCACATCTCCAATGGCATGATGTGCTCCGCTGCTGAGCTGGGCCTTGGCGCGCAGGCAAACGGTATCATCGTGCTGGGTGAGGAAGTCGCGGACATGGTAGGCGAAGATGCCCGTCCAGTCATCGGCCTGTCCGATACCGACTTTGACGTCAACATCACCCCGGACCGCGGATACGCGCTATCTGCGCGTGGCTTAAGCCGCGAAATCGCCTCTTCCTTTGACTTGGAGTTTAAGGACGTCGCCGATGATCCAGCGGTGGCCGGGATCGATACCTCTGCGGTTCCAGAGGCAGAAGGCTCGCTTATCAACATCGATCTGCGCGAGGAGACCAAGGCGCAGCGATTTGGCGTGCGCAAGGTAAGCGGCATCGATCCGCAGGCGCGCACCCCATTTTGGATGGAGCGCGAACTCATGCTGTGCGGCCAGCGCAGCGTCAATGTGGCAACGGACGTGACCAACTACGTCATGTTGCTTTTGGGCACCCCGATGCATGCCTTTGATGCCAATGAAGTCGCGGGCGATCTCACGGTGCGCAATGCACAAGAGGGCGAGAAGTTTGAGACCCTTGATCACGTCACGCGCGAGCTCTCTGGTGAGGACGTGGTCATCTGCGATGACAACGGCATCCAATCTTTGGCCGGTGTTATGGGCGGCACGCACTCAGAGATTTCTGATCAGACCACGGATGTCTACTTCGAATCCGCTATCTGGGATCCCATTACCGTCGCCCGTACCTCTCGCCGCCACAAGCTTTCCTCTGAGGCATCCCGCCGATTTGAGCGTGGCGTCGATCCAGCCATCGTTGAGGTGGCCCTTAATATTGCGTGCGCGCTATTGCACTCGATTGCGGGCGGAACGGTGGAAAAGGGACGTACCCTCGTCGGAGAGGTAGCCGAGCCCCAAGCCATTCGCTTGCGTGCGGAAAAGCCGAGTGAATACGCCGGCGTCGAATACTCCCGCGAGACCGTTATCTCTCGCCTTAAAGAGGTGGGCTGCACGGTCGAGGAAGGATCGGATTCGGTTCTGCAGGTCACGCCCGCGACGTGGCGGACCGATATTTCCATGGATGTTGACCTCATCGAGGAGGTCCTGCGCCTGGAAGGCCTGGAAGATATCCCCACCGTTCTGCCCACCCCGGCAGGCGGTCGCGGTTTGACCCCAGCGCAAAAACGCCGCCGCGCCATCGGCCACGGTTTGGCTTATGCCGGCTATGCAGAGGTTTTGCCCACGCCGTTTATCGCAAACGACACCTTTGATGTGTGGGGCCTTGCGGCTGACGATGCCCGCCGCAACACCGTCGCCGTGCAGAATCCCTTGGAATCTGACAAAGCCATCTTGGCCACGACCTTGCTTCCCGCAACGCTTGAGGCCTTGGGCCGCAATGTTGCTCGCGGCCGCAAAGATCTGGCGCTCTATGGCTTGCAGCAGGTGGCCTTCAAGCGCGCAGAATCCTCACCTATGCCGTCTGTTGCACAGCGTCCTGGCGATGAAGTGGTAGAAGAACTCCTGCGCACGCTTCCTGAACAGCCCTTGCACGTGGCAACCGTTGCAACCGGCAAGATGGAGCACGAGGGCCCGTGGGGCGAAGGCCGCGATTACACCTACGCGGACGCGATTGAATCCGCACGGCTGGTGGCCCGCGCCGCTGGCCTGGATATCGAGGTTGAAGCCGCGGACCACCTGCCATGGCACCCAGGCCGGTGCGCCGCCATCAAGGTGGCAGGAACAGATGAGATCGTGGGCTATGCCGGTGAATTGCATCCGCAGGTGCTCGAAGCCCTCAACCTGCCACCGCGCACGTGCGCGATGGAGCTTGATATCACCGCGCTGCCGCTGACCGAGCGCTTCCCAGCGCCGGTATTGTCGGCATTCCCAGCCTTGCATCAGGACATCGCGCTGGTGGTGGATGAAGATATTCCAGCGGAAAAGGTGCGCGCCACGGTGGAAGAGGGCGCAGGAGATCTCATCGAGTCGGTCGACCTGTTTGATATCTTCCGAGGTGAGCAATTAGGTGCGGGCAAGAAGTCCTTGGCCTTCCAGCTGCAATTCCGCGCTGCGGACCGTACCTTGACCGATGAGGAAGTCAACGAGCACCGCACGACGGCCGCCGAATTGGCCAAGCAGCGCTTCGGTGCAGAAATGCGAGCATAGGACGGGCCAGAAGCCTAGCCTTTTGCATTAAATGGCGAAGAACCAGACTTTGGTGGCACATAAGCCACTCGGGTCTTGGGTCTTCGCCGTTCTGCTTTTTCATGCAGATTTTTAATTATTTTCATGCCCTATGAGCTGCGAAAAGTAATCCAGTTCACTGAATAACATACAGTGGAGCGTATTTCTTGCTATAGTTCCTCGTATGACGATTTCAGTAGCAGTGGCAGGGGCCACAGGGTACGCCGGCGGAGAGATTCTGCGCCTGCTGCTATCCCACCCTGCCTATCATTCCGGTGACCTGCGCATTGGTGCCTTGACGGGAAAATCCCAAGTAGGCCAGCGCGTCGCAGAAATTATCCCGCATCTGCCGCAGCTGGCGGATCGCGTCATTGCTGACACCACGCCCGAGGAACTTGCGGGACATGACGTCGTCTTCTTGGGCTTGCCGCACGGACACTCGGCGCGGCTGGCGGAGCAATTGGGCGGTGAGGTCACCATCATCGATTGCGCCGCTGACTTTCGGCTCCGCAAGGAGAGTGATTGGGCTGCCTATTACGGCGGGAATTATGCGGGGCAGTGGCCGTACGGCATCCCGGAGATCCCTGATAATAGGTCGAACCTCAAAGGTACAAACCGGGTAGCCGTGCCTGGTTGTTTCCCCACGGCCATTACCTTGGGGGCGTTGCCCGCCATTGCCCGCGATCTCGTGGAGCCCGCCCTGTCCGTGATCGCTATTACCGGCGTCTCCGGAGCGGGAAAGAAGGCATCCGTCGCGCAATTGGGCGCGGAGACCATGGGAAACGTTAAGGCATATAAACCAGGCGGCACTCACCGACATACCCCGGAAATCGTGCAGAACCTGCAACCATTTTCTCGCGACGAGGTATCCGTGAGTTTCACCCCGGTGCTTGCACCCATGCCCCGTGGGATTCTGGCGACGATTACGGCGGAGCTGAAAGGGGGAATCGGCAAGCAGCAGGTGCGCACCGCCTTCGAAGAATTTTATGCAGATGAGCCTTTCTGCCTCGTGCTGCCAGAAGGCCAGCAACCGGAAACCCAGAACGTGGTGGGTACGAACATGGTGCATATCCAAGTCCACGTCGATGACAATTCCCACCGCCTCATCATCACCGCGGCGCTCGACAATTTATGCAAGGGTACCGCCGGTGCCGCCGTGCAATGCATGAACCTTGCGTTGGGATGGACAGAAACTTTGGGATTGCCCCAAGCCGCAGTCGCCCCGTAGGGCTGCGCATTAAGAAGAGGAGAATATGATGACTACACCAGGAATCACCGGACCCGCCGGATTTAGCGCCGGCGCGGTAAAGGCCGGAATCAAGCCCTCCGGCAAGTCGGACTTGGCTTTGATTATCAATGAAGGCCCGCGCTCGGACGCGGCGGCGGTGTTCACGCGCAACCGCGTGGTAGCTTCCCCCGTTAAGGTCTCCCGCGAGGCGGTAGCGGATGGCCAACTGCGCGCCGTAGTCATCAACTCCGGCAATGCCAATGCGTGCAACGGCGTGCAAGGCGATGTCGATGCACGCGCAATGGTGGATGCCGTATCCCATGGCACGGAAATCGCCGTGAAGGATATTGCCATCTGTTCTACCGGGCTCATCGGCGAGCCGCTGCCCATGGACAATGCGCTTGCGGGCATCGCGGAGGTTGCGAACCACGTGGGTACTACCCCTCAGCACGGCAAAGACGCCGCCACTGCCATTATGACCACGGATACCGTTCCTAAGGAATCCGCTTGTGCTGGCGATGGTTGGTCCGTGGGCGCTATGGGCAAGGGCGTTGGCATGATGGCGCCGTCGCTAGCCACGATGTTGGTCTGCATTACTACCGATGCCGTCGCTGACGCAGCTATCCTGCAAAGCTCGCTGGAGAAGGCCTGCGCACAGACGTTTAATACGTTGGACGTGGACGGTTCGACCTCTACCAATGACACCGTGATTGTCATGGCTTCCGGGGCCTCCGGCGTGCAGCCCAGCTCAGAAGAGTTGGACCAGGCAATCCTAGAGGTCTGCGCGGATATTGCGGATCAGCTCCAAGCCGATGCTGAGGGAGTGACAAAGCGCGTAAAGATCACCGTCGAAGGCACGGGATCTGATGAGCAAGCGCTCAATGCCGCTCGCACCCTGGGTCGGGACAATTTATTTAAGTGCGCCATGTTTGGCTCCGATCCCAACTGGGGCAGGGTATTGGCCGCCGTCGGCATGGCGGATGCGGACATGGACCCAGACAATATCTCCGTCTACTTCAATGACCAGCCGGTATGCGTGCACTCGACGGGCGCGTCCGGAGCCCGCGATGTGGACTTGAGCGGGGCGGATATTGATGTCCGCGTGGATCTCGGCACCGGCGGTGAGGGTACAGCGTTCGTCCGCACCACGGACTTGTCCTACTCCTACGTTGAGATTAACTCGGCGTATAGCTCCTAGGAGGAGAAATGTTTCCCGGATTAAATAATCAAGAACGCGCTACGGTGCTGGCTGAAGCCTTGCCGTGGCTGCAGCACTTCCGCGATAAAATCGTCGTCGTCAAGTATGGCGGCAACGCCATGGTGGATGAGGAGCTCAAGGAAGCCTTTGCTGCGGATATGGTGTTTCTGCGCACCATTGGGGCAAAGCCCGTCGTCGTCCACGGCGGTGGCCCGCAGATCAATTCCATGCTGGAGAAGCTCGGCATTGAAGGTGAGTTTAAGGGTGGTTTCCGCGTCACCTCGCCCGAAATCATGGACGTAGTGCGCATGGTTCTTTTTGGCCAAGTCGGCCGCGGATTGGTGAACCTCATCAACTCGCATGGCCCCTACGCCGTGGGCACAAGCGGCGAAGACGCTGGGCTTTTCCGCGCCACCAAGCGCTTTGTGGAGGTAGAAGGAGAGGCAACCGATATCGGCATGGTGGGCGATATCGTGGAGGTCAATCCGGCAGCCGTTAATGACATCATCGAGGCCGGCCGCATCCCGGTGGTCTCTACCATCGCGCCAGGATCTGATGGCGAGGTATATAACATCAACGCCGACAGCGCCGCGGGTGCGCTAGCGAGCGCCCTGGGCGCAGAGCGCCTGGTCATTCTGACCAACGTGGAAGGCCTTTATACCGACTGGCCGAATAAAGATTCCTTAGTCTCCAAAATCGAAAGCGATGAGCTTACTGGGCTGCTTCCCGGCCTGAGCTCCGGCATGATTCCCAAAATGGAGTCCTGCCTCAATGCCGTGCAGGGCGGGGTATCCGCCGCGCACGTCATCGACGGCCGAATAGGCCATTCCGTGCTCCTTGAGCTTTTAACCCCAGGCGGCATTGGAACGATGGTCCTGCCCGATGATTACGAAAAGCACGATTATCCCGAAGGCACAGTGTTCAGGAAGGACGATATCGCATGAGCACGCAAGAAACATTAACCGGTCGGTGGTCAGAAACGCTGGCCAATACTTATGGCCAGCCGCCACTCGGCCTGGTGTCCGGGGAGGACGCCACCCTTACTGATGAAAACGGGAAGAACTACATTGACCTGCTGGCCGGTATCGCCGTGAATTCCTTGGGCTATGGCAATGCGGAGGTAGCAGATGCTGTTGCCAAGCAAAGCCGCACCCTTGTGCATACCTCCAATCTTTTTGCCACCCAACCCGTGCTCGATGCCGGGGCAAAGCTGATTGAACGGGTGGGCGATAGTGAGGCGCGCGTATTTTTCTGCAACTCCGGCTCAGAGGCAAACGAGGCGGCATTCAAGCTCGCGCGGCTGACCGGTAGGCGGCGCATCCTTGCTGCGCACCATGGTTTTCACGGCCGCACGATGGGCTCTTTGGCCATGACTGGGCAGCCTGATAAGCAAAAGGCATTCCGCCCACTGCCTAGTGGCGTGGAATTTTACCCTTACGGCGATATCGATTACCTGCGCCAGTTGGTGGAGCAAGACGCCGCGGATACCGCCGCCATCATCTTCGAGCCCATTCAGGGCGAGACCGGAGTCATTCCTGCTCCTGCCGGTTTTATGCGGGCCGTTTCTGAGTTATGCGATGAGCACGGCATTTTGCTCATCGTCGATGAAGTCCAAGCCGGGGCAGGGCGCACGGGGCAGTTCTTTGCCCACGAGCTCGAAGATATTTCCCCCGATGTCATCACCATGGCCAAGGGGTTGGGTGCCGGACTGCCCATCGGCGCCACCATCACTCGCGGCCGCGCCAAGGACTTATTCCAGCCAGGTTCCCACGGGACCACCTTTGGCGGAAACCCCGTGGCGTGTGCGGCGGCCAATGTTGTACTCGATGCCCTGGATCAGGAGTTCTTGGATGAGGTCTCCGCCAAGGGCGAGTACTTGGCGCAGCAAGTCAAGGAGATTCCCGGGGTCAGCGAGGTGCGCGGGCGCGGTCTCATGCTCGGAGTTGTATTAAATGCACCGGTTGCTCGCGAGGCCGTCAAGCGCGGATTCGAGCAGGGGATTATTCTCAACGCCCCGAGCGAGAACGTCCTGCGCCTTACCCCGCCGCTGATCATATCGCAGCAGGAAATTGATGCTGCCCTGGAAAAATTACACACCGTTGTGGAGGAATTAGTATGAACTTGCGCCATTTTCTAGCCGATGATGACCTGAGCCCAGAGGAACAAAAGGAAGTCCTCGATCTGGCGGTCCAACTCAAGGCCGACCCGTTCGCGCGGCGCCCTCTGGAGGGGCCAAAGACGGTAGCCGTCCTTTTTGATAAGACATCTACACGCACCCGCTTTTCCTTTGAAACCGGAATCGCGCACATGGGCGGCAGCGCCATTACCGTTGATTCTTCTGGCACTCATATGAGTAAGGGCGAGTCCTATCAGGATACGGGTGCGGTCTTGTCCCGCTACGTGGAGGCCATTGTCTGGCGCACTTATGCCCACGACAACCTGGAGCAGATGGCGGAGACTTCGACGGCTCCGCTGGTCAATGCGCTTTCTGATGACCTGCATCCTTGCCAAATCCTGGCCGATCTCCTGACCTGCCGGGAAAACCTAGGTGACCTTACAGGCCGCAAGGCGGTTTATCTTGGGGACGGCAATAATAATATGGCCAATTCTTATATGATTGGCTTTGCTACCGCAGGCATGGATATTTCCATCGTTTCACCGGAAGGGTTCCAACCGCGTCCCGAATTTGTCGAGCGCGCACGGCAGCGCGGCAATGTGACGGTGACCGATGATGTGGAAGAAGTGTCAGGCGCTGATGTGGTAATAACGGATACCTGGGTATCTATGGGACAGGAAAACGATGGGCAGGACAGGCGCACCCCGTTCTTGCCGTATCAGGTCTCTAAAGACGTGATGGCAAAGGCAAAGAAGGACGCGATTTTCTTGCACTGCCTGCCGGCCTATCGTGGAAACGAGGTGACCGCAGAGGTTATCGATGGACCGCAGTCCCGGGTATTTGATGAAGCAGAAAACCGCCTGCATGCCCAAAAGGCATTGCTGGTGTGGTTGCTCGATATCAATAAGGAGAATAGCTAGCCATGAGTACCCCGAGCACTCGTACTGCCCGGCAGGCAAAGATTTTGGAAATCCTGGACCGCAATCGCGTCACGAGCCAGGTCCAATTATCGGAGCTCTTGTTGGCAGAAGGCATCGACATTACGCAGGCCACGCTCTCGCGAGATCTTGATGAGCTGGGGGCGAAGAAGGTCAAGCGAGATGGCGGGCGCTCGTACTATATGGTCGCAGGTGAGCTGGAACAATTCGAAGACCAGGTGGGCGGTCCGCGCGAAAAGCTGCGGCGCATGTTGGATGAATTGGTGGTCTCCCACGATTCCTCGATGAATATCGCGATGCTGCGCACTCCAGCGGGCGCGGCGCAATACCTCGCCAGCTTTATCGACCGAGTGGGTCTGCATGACGTGGTGGGGTGCATCGCTGGTGATGACACCATCTTTGTGCTGGCGCGCGAGGGGGTCACCGGTGCGGAATTGGCGGAAAAGCTGAAGGCGCAGAAGATTTAAAGAAGAGTGGCATTCTCGCACCCACTCGTATATTATTTAAGTAAACGCATTATTTTCAAACACTGAAGGAGACTTAGCATGTCTGCACGCGTAGTCTTGGCCTATTCCGGTGGCCTCGATACCTCGGTAGCCATTCCATACCTGGCAAAGATGACCGGCGGCGATGTCGTTGCCGTTTCCCTCGACTTGGGTCAGGGCGGCGAGGATATGGAGTCCGTACGCCAGCGTGCGCTCGATTGCGGTGCGGTGGAATCCATCGTTATCGACGCCAAAGATGAGTTTGCGGAGCAATACTGCGTGCCCACCATTAAGGCGAATGGCATGTACATGAAGCAGTACCCGCTGGTATCTGCCATTTCCCGTCCGCTTATTACCAAGCATCTCGTAAAGGCCGCGCAGGAGCACGGCGGAACGCACGCTTCTCACGGTTGCACCGGTAAGGGCAATGACCAGGTGCGTTTTGAGGTGTCCTTCCGCGCCCAGGATCCATCGCTAGAGATCGTCGCCCCAGCGCGTGATTATGCATGGACCCGCGATAAGGCCATCGATTTTGCCGAAGAGATTAACCTGCCCATTGAGCAATCGGCGGCCTCGCCATTTTCCATCGACCAGAACCTGTGGGGCCGTGCGGTAGAAACCGGCTTCCTGGAGGATCTGTGGAACCCACCGACAAAGGATCTCTACGCATATACGGAAGACCCGGGCCTGGGCAATGCTCCGGATGAGATCATCATTTCCTTTGAGAAGGGTGTTCCGGTTGCCGTCGATGGCAAGAAGTTGACCCCGCTGCAGGTCATCGAAGAGGTCAACCGCCGTGCTGGTGCCCAGGGCATCGGCCGCTTGGACATGGTGGAGGACCGGTTGGTGGGCATTAAGTCCCGCGAGGTCTACGAAGCACCGGGTGCCATGGTGCTCATCCAGGCTCACGAGGCGCTGGAGGATGTCACCGTGGAGCGCGAGCTGGCGCGCTACAAGCGCCTGACGGATGCGCGGTGGTCCGAGGAGGTCTATGACGGCCTGTGGCACTCGCCGCTCAAGCGTTCCCTGGATGCCTTCATCGAGGAATCCCAGGAGAACGTCACCGGCGATATCCGCCTGAGCCTGCACGCAGGTACTGCGACCGTCACCGGCCGCCGCTCCGGCCAGTCGCTGTACTCCTTCGATCTGGCTACCTACGACACCGGCGATACCTTCGACCAGACCGCTGCAAAGGGCTTTGTCCAGTTGCACGGCTTGTCCACCCAGATTTCCAACCAGCGTGACCGCGAGGGTGGTTTCCCCACCAGCGCAGAAAAATAGGCACCGATGGAACCACACAAGACTAACGAAGGCGCGCTCTGGGGCGGCCGTTTCTCCGGCGGCCCTTCCGAGGCGATGTTCGCCCTTTCGGTGTCCACCCATTTTGACTGGGTGCTTGCCCCTTACGACGTACTCGCCTCGAAGGCGCACGCCAAGGTGCTGCACAAGGCAGGGCTGCTTTCCGATGCCGACCTCGACACCATGCTTTCCGGGCTCACCGAGCTCGGGGAGAAGGTTGCTTCAGGCAAATTTGTCCCAGCACCCACCGATGAAGATGTGCACGGCGCCATGGAGCGCGGCCTCATCGACATCGTTGGGCCCGAGTTAGGCGGCCGCCTGCGCGCGGGACGTTCCCGCAACGACCAGGTCGCCACGCTCTTTCGCATGTGGGTGCGCGATGCCATCCGCGATACGGCCCTGCAGGTCTCCGAGCTTGTCGATGCCCTAGCGGATCAAGCCGCCGCGCATCCCGAAGCCATCATGCCGGGCAAGACGCACTCCCAGGCCGCGCAGCCCATCCTGCTTGCCCACGAATTATTGGGCCATGCCCAACCGCTGCTGCGCGATATTCAGCGCCTGCAGGACTTGGATAAGCGGCTAGCCGTATCCCCGTATGGCTCGGGTGCACTCGCAGGTTCCTCCCTGCAGCTTGATCCAGAGGCCATCGCGGCGGAACTCGGCTTCGATTCAGCCGCTGAAAACTCCTTGGATGGCACCGCTTCACGCGATTTCGCTTCGGAGACGGCCTTTGTCTTGGCACAGATTGCCGTTGACATGTCCAGGCTGGCAGAAGAGATCATCTACTGGTGCACCCCGGAATACGGCTACGTCACCTTGGACGACGCATGGTCCACGGGCTCATCCATCATGCCGCAAAAGAAGAACCCGGATATCCCGGAACTTACCCGCGGCAAGACTGGGCGCCTGATTGGCAACCTCACTGGCTTGCTATCCACGCTGAAGGCACAGCCGCTGGCCTATAACCGCGACCTACAAGAGGACAAAGAACCGATCGTGGATTCGGTAGCACAGCTCAACTTGCTGCTGCCGTCGATGACCGGCCTCGTGTCCACCTTGTCCTTCAATGAAGACAGGATGCGCGAGTTGGCGCCACGCGGATTCACCCTGGCCACCGACTTGGCCGAGTGGATGGTTCGCCAAGGCATGCCCTTCCGCGAAGCGCACGAAGCTTCCGGCGCGTGCGTACGCATCGCCGAAGAGCGGGGAGTGGACTTGGTGGACCTCACTGATGAGGAACTCAAGGGCGTCGACAAGCGACTGACCCCAGAGGTGCGCGAGGTCCTCACCATCGACGGTGCCGTTGCTTCCCGCACAACAAAAGGCGGAACCGCCGGCGTCCGCGTTGCTGAGCAGCGCGAAACCGTCCGCGAAAATGCCGCCGCGGCGCGCGAGTGGGCGCAGAAGCCGTTGCGCTAACTGGCGAAATCCCCCTTCTTACCGCATGGTCTATGGCCATGCGGTTCTTTTATATTTCCAACGGGGGTAGGAGATCGACTCATTCCCAAGGTACTAACCGTGTTGTTGAACAAATTGGGGGTAGTGGTGATATGGGTTACATAGTGTTGTGTTAATGTCTTTTCGAGGAATGAGACCTAGTACACGCATTCCTGCCAATGAAAGGACGATCTCTAAATGACTGAAAATTCTCCACCGTCTAGTACTGGGCCGCACGAGAATGAGAAGGCGGTTTTCGCATCGGAAGATCATGGCCTTCAAAAGGGGATGGGCAATCGCCAGCTACAGATGATTGCCATCGGTTCCGCGATTGGTACCGGTCTTCTTTTGGGTACTGGTAGCCGCCTGCAAACCGCCGGCCCGTTCCTAGCGGTGCTTTACCTCATCTGTGGTTTCTTCGGCTACATAATCCTGCGATCCCTTGGCGAGCTCATCGTCTACCGCCCAAGCTCCGGCTCTTTCGTCTCCTATGCTCGAGAGTTCTACGGCGAGAAGGCTGCGTTTGTTACCGGCTGGCTGTACTGGGGAAACTGGGCCATGACTCTGGTCGCGGATGGTACTGCGGTGGCCATCTACATCAAGTGGTTTAGCCAGTACACAACATGGCTTGACTCGGTACCGCAGTGGACGCTTGCCCTCGTCGTCATCTGCAGCATCTTGGTATTCAACATGCTTTCGGTGAAGATCTTCGGTGAGCTGGAATACTGGTTCTCACTGATTAAGATCGTCGCTCTGATTATCTTTATGCTCGTGGCCATCGGTGTTCTAATCTTTGGTCATCCGAGTGGAGACCCGACTGGCTTCAGCCTGATTTCTAGTACCGGTGGCTGGTTGCCTAATGGCTTGCTACCTGCCGTGATTGTCATCCAGGGTGTTGTCTTTGCTTATGCAGGTATCGAGCTGGTGGGTACCACCTCCGGTGAAACCAAGGACGTAGAAAAGCACATCCCGCGCGCGGTAAACAACGTCCTCCTGCGTATTTTGGTCTTCTACTTTGGCTCTGTTCTGCTGTTGACCCTAGTGCTGCCGTACACCAACTACGTGGCAGAAGTGTCGCCCTTTGTGACCTTCTTTGAGTCCCTTGGCGTTGGCGTGGCCGCTCCAATCTTCCAGCTGGTGGTTATTACAGCCGCTATTTCCTCGCTTAATGCTGGCCTGTATTCCACCGGCCGCATTATGTACAACATGTCTACCTCTGGCTCGGGCCCGAAGTTCGGTGCCCGTATGTCCAAGTCGGGCGTGCCCTATGGCGGCATCGTGATGGCAGCCCTGGTGGGCTTGGCAGGTGTCTTCCTCAACTATGTCGTACCTGAGATGGCATTCGAAATCGTCCTCAACCTGGCTGCGTTGGGCACTCTAGCCTCGTGGGCTGCGGTTGCTCTATCTCACCTGAGGTTTATCCAACTATCCAAGAGTGGGCGTTATACTCGTCCTGGGTACCGCTCACCATTTGGTCAAGGCGGAGACTGGGCGGTACTGATCTTCATTGGCCTGGTAATTATCCTGATGGCCTTTGATTATCCGATCGGAACCTATGCGCTTGCATCGACCGTGCTGCTCATTCCGGTCTTTGTGGCAATGTGGTTTGCATGGCGCGAGCGGATCCGCACTATTGCGGAGGAGAGGAAGGCAAAGCACCTGCCAACCTCGAGCTTCCCTGCCGCACCACAAACAGACCTTCACTCCAAGAACTAAGAAAGGAATTCTTATGAACCACGCTGTTAAGTTTGTAGACGTCGAAAATATGGCGCGCTGGATTCAGCGCGAAGGCGTAGAGAACATCATTACTGGAATGGTGGATTACCTCGAGGCTGACTACCGCGAATGGGAGCGCTTTGACAAGATTCCGCGCGTTGCCTCCCACACCCCGTTCGGCGTCATCGAGCTGATGCCTACCTCTAACGGTAAGGAGTACTCCTTCAAGTACGTTAATGGTCACCCGTCCAACCCTGCTCGCGGTTACCAGACCGTTACCGCATTTGGTGTTATCGCTGACGTCGACAATGGTTACCCGACCTTCGAAGCAGAGATGACCCTCCTTACCGCGCTGCGCACCGCCGCCACCTCCGCCATGGTGGGCAAGCACCTTGCGCGCAAGGATTCCAAGCGCATGGCGATGATTGGTGCTGGCTCGCAGTCCGAGTTCCAGGCACTGGGCTTCCGTGGCGTCATGGGCATCGAAGACATCACCATCTACGATATCGACCCTGAAGCAGTGGAAAAGTTCAAGCGTAACTTGGAGCCACTTGGCTTTAATATCACCGCCTGCTCTAGCGTCGACGAGGCAGTACTGGGCGCAGATATCATTACCACCTGCACCGCCGACAAGGCTCAGAACCAGATTCTTGCTGATCGCCACGTTGCCCCAGGCGTACACCTCAACGCAGTCGGCGGTGACTGCCCAGGCAAGACCGAGCTCGAGAGCTCCATCCTGGACAAGTCCAAGGTCTTCGTGGAATTCCCTGAGCAGACCCGCATCGAGGGCGAAATCCAGCAGAAGCCGGAAGACTTCCCGGTCGTGGAGTTCTACCAGGTGCTCACCGGTCAGGCCACCGGCCGCGACGATGATGAGCAGATCACGCTTTTCGATGATGTCGGATTCGCCATCAATGACTTCTCCGCGCTGCGTTACCTGCGCGATTCCGTCAAGGGCACCGACTTGGAGTCCGAGATTGACATCATTGCCAACCCGGACGATCCTAAGGATCTGTTCTCCTTGGTTGCTAACGTTCCGTCCCTGCTTTAAGGCACGGGTGGGGCAGAGGGATCCAACTTCTCCCTCTGCCTCGCTAAGGTGAGAACCACTATCCCTAGAAGTTGTAAGAGGTCCTTGTCTTCCTGCAAGACAAGGACCCTTTGTCATATTCGGATGTTTTGCACTAGTTAGTGATCCGGCATCCCGTGGAATGTTGCGGGCTGGCTCTTTATGCCACCTGCAACGTTGTGCAGCATAATGCCACGCTGTTCGGCTTCCTCAGCGAAGGCCGAGATGAAGCTGGCCGATCGCTTGCCGGAGGCGCAGTACACCCAGGCGTCGCTAAGCCCCGCGCCCTGCAGGGAATCGAGCAAGCAGCGCGCTGCCTCTGGATCTTCCAGCCACACGGAGGTTGGTAAGTGGTAATGCTTGGCGGTGGCGTCAAAAAAGAAATCATCAATGGCGGCCTCCCCGGCTTCGCGTACATCGATGGCCACGGCGCCGGCGCGCAGATCGTCGAACATCGCCGCGGTATCTTCGGCCCCCGGTAAGGCACAGGCAGCGCCACCGTAGTTGTGCTGCAGCTGTGTGGTTAGCTCACGTGCCGGGTCGTGGGGCACGCGGAAGTGAGTGATGGAGGAAGTCAGGGCATCGTAGATGCTCAACAGACCTACCCGGTCGCGGTTCATGCCGGTGGCGAACTGGATTAGCTCGGTCGACATCAGGCCCGCGACCACGCTTGTGGTCACGCCCAGCACGCCGGCGGTGGCGCAATCCGGCACGGAATCGGGATCGGGTTGCAGGGGATAGAGGTCCCGCATGCCCACGCCCGATTCGGCACCGGGTCCAGACCACCACACTGCGCAGTCGCCGCGAAATCGCAGCACCGAGCCCCATACCAGCGGGGTACCCGTGATCTCCGCAGCATCGGCGGCGAGGAACTTGGTGGCAAACGTATCGGAACCATCCACCAGGATGTCCACTCCACGGAGATAATCCACGGCGTTGTCGGCGGTAAGGCGGTCGTGAATCGCATGCACCACGATGCCGGGCTGCAGCTGCTCGAGCTTTTCGGCGGCGACCTCCACCTTGGATCTACCCACATCCTGGGCGCCGAACAGGATCTGGCGGTGGATATTGGTGAGATCCACCGTGTCGTCGTCGATCACAGAAATCTCGCCCACACCGGCGGCAGCCAGTTGCTGCATCAGGGGGCATCCCAATCCGCCAGCGCCGATGACGAATACATGGGTGCCGTGCAGCGCTTCCTGCTGGGTGATGCCATAACCGGGCAGCAGGGTTTGGCGGGCCGCTCTACGCAGCTCTTCGCGTGGCAGTTGGCTCATTACAGGACCTTGTCTTCCCAGCTCGCCAATCCTTCAAACGATGATGACGCCACGGCGTGCTGCCTTTTCGGAATGCGCCCAGCTTGGCGGGCCAACCGGCCGCCTTCCACGGCGTATTTCATTGCAGTCGCCATCGCCAGGGGATCCTGGCAGCGGTTGATGGCACTGGCTAAAAGCACGCCATCGCAGCCCAGCTCCATGGCCAGTGCAGCATCGGAGGCCGTGCCCACACCGGCATCCAGCAGCACGGGAACCTGGGTGCGCGAACAGATCAGCTCAATATTGTGCGGGTTCAGGATGCCTAGACCCGTACCAATCGGCGAGCCCAAAGGCATCACCGCATCCACGCCCACGTCTTCTAGCCGCTTGGCGATGACCGGATCGTCACTCGTGTATGCCAGCACCACGAATCGTTCAGCAACCAGCATCTCGCACGCATCCACGAGCTCCACCACGTCCGGTAGAAGCGTGCGATCATCCGCGATCACTTCTACCTTCACCCAATTGGTGCCCAGCGCCTCGCGGGCTAACTTGGCGGTGGTCACGGCATTGCGGGCGGTGCGGCACCCCGCAGTGTTGGGTAGCACGTCAATGTTTAATCGTTGTAAGAGCTCGAAGATGGACTCGCCACCGGGACTATTAGCGCTGTGCCGACGCATGGCGACGGTGGTGAGCTCCGTACCGCTGGCAACCAGGGATTGCTCCAGCATGTCCTGGCTGCTGGCCCCGCCGGTTCCCATTACTAGATGCGAATCGAATTGTTTATTTGCAATAGTAAGCATCGGAGATTCCTAACCGCCCTGTACGGCGATGAGGATATCGAGCTCATCGCCGTTGGCGACTTCATAAGACCAGTTGCTGGCTGGAACGACATCGCCATTGACGGCTACGGCCACGCCCTTTGGCGAGGCATCGCCAGTCTCTGCTTCTACGATGGCGCTCACGGTGATCGGCCCATCGCTGTTGCGGGGTTCTCCATTAACCGTGTATTCCATGGTGCTTATTCCTTTCTTTTGTGGCTATCGGGCGTGGCGTAGCGGATCGCAGGCCGAAATGTCTATCCCCGGGGACGTGCCCAATCCCAACTGGGCACCCACCTTAGCCCCCAGGGCGGACAGGAGGATTCCGTGGCGGAAGTACCCGGTGGAGATCACTAGCCCGTCGCGTACTTTGCCCAGGTAGGGCAAATCATCGGGGGTGCCTGGCCGGGCTCCAACGATCGCTTCGATGAACTCGCAATCCTCCAGTCCCGGAACCACGCGGATGGCATCGCGAAGGAGCGTGTGCACACCGTCCACAGACGGGCCCTTGCGGTTGTCCTCGCGGCTGGTGGCACCGATAGCGATGGTGCCGTCGGTGCGGGGGATAACATACACCGGCCGATCCTCCACGAATGCGCGCACCACCCGGGTGATTGGCGCTAGCTCTTCTGGTACCCGCAGCCGCAGCATGTCACCCAACACCGGCCGTAGTGCTAGGGGATTGGCGCCCTCGAACCAGCCATCCACGTCCTTGGCGCCCAGCCCGTTGCAGAGGTAGATCATGTTGGCAGTGACCATGGGGGCATCGGCAAGCTGCACATTTTGGCCGTCGATGCGCGTTGCTGCCGTGGACAGAAAGCGAACCCCGGCGTGCTGCAGGTATTCCAGCAGGCACGCGCTGAACATGCGCGGGTTGATCTGATGATCGCCCGGGATTTCCACTGCGGCGGCCAGTTGGGGGCTGAGCCCAGGCTCTAGCTTTCGTGCTTGCCGAAGTGGCAGCGCGTGGGCATCCATGCCGTGTTTCTGCTGTAGCGCCAGCAGCTCGCGGATGTGCACGCCATCGGCGCGGTCGGCGCCCACCACCAGGGTGGATTCACGGCGATGCCCGGTCGGTGCGGTGGTTTTCGCACTCAACCTGGCCAGAAGATCAGGGAACATCTCGCCCGAAGCAACCATCAGCGGGTACAACGGCTCTTGCCGGTATTGCACCTCCGCCACCGGCGCCAGCATGCCACCGGCCACGAAAGTGGCACCGCTAATGGGGTGGGGATCGATCACCACGATTTCCTGTGGGTCGACACCCGCATCCACCAGCTCGAATGCGGTGGTAAGCCCGATGATTCCCGCGCCAATGATCGCGTGCTCGGCATTATGCATGTGAACCGTTTGCTGCATTCTTGTCCGCCCGATCGAAGGCATCGACAACCGTGGTTGCCAGTGCAGCTGGATCATCGGAGTACATAAAGGCACGCACGATTGCCACTCCAGCCACACCGGTGTGGGCCAGGGCTTCGGCGTCGGCAGCCTGGACGTCTCCAATCGCCACCACCGGAACGGCCGAAGCTGCCACGAGCGGGGGATAGCCTTCCAACCCCAGCGGGGCTCGACCAGAGGATTTCGTGGGCGTGGGGCGGAACGGCCCGGCACCGATGTAGTCGATCACATCGGCGTACTCGTTAGCACCCTGCACGAGCTCGAGGGTGCCGGTGGTCAACCCGATGATCGCATCCTCGCCAAGAACCTGCCGTGCCAGGCGCGGATCCAGGTCGTCTTGGCCGATGTGTATGCCGTGGATATTGTGCTTACCCATTAGCGCGGCGGCCACGTCGACTCGGTCATCGATAAGCACCCGCGTTGCTGGATTGGCTTCCTCGACCGCCGCGGCCACGTCGATAGCAAGCTCGGTCAGATCGCGCACGCTAATGGGCTTGCTGCGAACTTGAATCACGCCCGCGCCACCGGCTGCTGCCGCCGCGGCAACCTGCACGACCTTCTCCCGCGGTGCGCCCGTCACGTGGTAGCACCGCAGGTCCAGCTGGTTAGCGCTCACTGTACGCCGCTGCTTCCTTTTGCAGATCCTCGGAAACTTCCTTGGCCTCGTCGCGGTTTAGGTACAGCTTGGAGCCCGCACGACGGAACTCCTCGGCCATTTCTTCTTCGCCTTCGGCGTTAGTGACGCCCTCTTCGTCCACGCTCTGGCGGCCGAAGCCAGGCAAGCCGAGGTCCTTGACTAGCGATTGCTCTCGGTCAGTGGCCAGCACCTCGTCGATCTTCTCGCCGAATGCGTCGCGGATATCCTGGCTGATGCGCATGGAGCAGAATTTTGGTCCGCACATCGAGCAGAAGTGGGCGGTCTTCGCCGGCTCCGCGGGCAGGGTTTCGTCGTGGTAGGACTGGGCGGTATCCGGGTCCAGGGACAGGGCGAACTGGTCGTGCCAACGGAATTCGAAGCGCGCCTTGCTCATTGCATCGTCCCACTCGTGGGCACCAGGGTGGCCCTTGGCGACGTCCGCCGCGTGCGCGGAGACCTTGTAGGTGATCACACCAGTCTTCACGTCGTCCTTATTCGGTAGGCCGAGGTGCTCCTTCGGGGTGACGTAGCACAGCATCGCGGTACCACCCATCGCGATATTGGCCGCACCGATGGCGGAAGTGATGTGGTCATAGCCGGGAGCAATATCGGTAACCAGCGGTCCCAGGGTGTAAAACGGCGCGCCGCCGCACCATTCCTGCTCCTTTTCGTTGTTGACCTGCACCATGTTGAGCGGCACGTGGCCTGGGCCTTCTACCATGACCTGAACGTCGTACTCCCAGGCACGGTGGGTCAATTCACCGATGGTCTTCAGTTCAGCGAACTGGGCTGCGTCGTTGGCATCGGCGATGGAGCCGGGGCGCAGGCCATCGCCAAGCGAGAACGCGACGTCGTACTTGGCGAAGATCTCGCACAGCTCGTCAAAGTTCTCGTACAGGAAGGATTCCTTGTGGTGGGCTAGGCACCAGCCGGCCATGATGGAACCGCCGCGCGAAACGATGCCGGTCACGCGCTTGGTGGTCAGCGGCACGAAGGGCAGGCGCACGCCGGCGTGGATCGTCATGTAGTCCACGCCCTGCTCGCATTGCTCGATTACGGTATCGCGGAAGATTTCCCAGGTCAGGTCCTCGGCCACGCCGTCGACCTTCTCAAGGGCCTGGTAGATCGGCACGGTACCGATCGGCACCGGAGAGTTGCGCATGATCCACTCGCGGGTGGTGTGAATGTCGTTGCCCGTGGATAGATCCATCACGGTATCTGCGCCCCAGCGGGTAGCCCAGCGCAGCTTGTCCACCTCTTCGCGGATAGAGGAGGTCACTGCGGAGTTGCCGATATTGGCGTTGATCTTCGTGTTGAAGGCATTGCCGATGATCATCGGCTCGGATTCCGGGTGGTTGATGTTGTTCGGGATGATTGCCTTACCGGAGGCAACCTGCTCGCGCACCTTTTCTACATCGCAGTGCTCGCGCAGTGCGACGTATTCCATCTCCGGGGTGATAATACCCTGGCGGGCGTAGTGCATCTGGGTTACGCGCTTGCCTTCCTTGGCTCGCAGCGTCTCGCGGCTTATACCCTTCCACTCATCGCTGGCCTCGCCACGCTTGAGGGCGCGGTTACCGTCGTCCAACAGGTTGCGGCGCCGGCCCTCGTAGGCCTCCACATCGCCGCGAGCTTCGATCCACTCACTGCGCAGAGCCTCCAGCCCCTCGGTCGGCTCGGCCCACGGACCGCGGGTGCGGTAGAGCTTCTGCGGTGCGTTCGGGCCGGTCGGGGAATCATCCAGTTGAACCTCGGTTTCCGGCACCTGGAGGGTGAAGGTCTTGCCGAAGGATTCCACCTGCTTTTCGATGGGGGCGAAGCTGTGCTTCGGGTGGATTTCCGCACCGTACTCGTCGTTCGGAATGGTGGTACGGGTGTGTTGGGTAGACGTATCCGTCATAGTTGACTCTCCTCATTCTTCCTTCGCTGGTTCTAACCAGGCAGGTTCTAGCGGTACTCGCGCGGGCATACAGCGCGATCTCAGCTCGATACCTCGAGCGCCCGTGTTCGGTTGCACTGTCCACTGTAACGCACACCACCCGAGGGCGAGGTTATGGGGCAGGTGGGTCACCGAGGGGGCATCGGCAAGTAACACCCAGGGAGTCACTCGGTGGGATGTCTGGGGCAGGGGCTAGACTAAGCAGCATGATTGATCAGAAGCTCCTAGAGATCCTCGTGTGCCCCATCGACAGGCAACCGCTTGAGGATCACGGTGACTATTTGGTGAACCCCAGGCTGAACAAGGCCTATCCAGTGCAGGACGGCATTCCGGTTATGCTTGTAGACGAAGCCGTGGACTGGCCCATTGAGTCCAAGTAACTAGAGTCCTGCAAATCAAGTAATAGAAAAAGGGAACACCTACGTATGAGCAACACCACGAACATTATCGACGAACTGCAATGGCGCGGGCTGATCAACCAGTCCACGGGCTTGGAGGCGCTGAAGGAAGCCACAGCGAACCCGATCAGCTTGTACTGCGGTTTCGATCCGACGGGCAGCTCGCTGCATGCGGGCCACCTGGTGCCGCTGATTATGCTGAAGCGCTTCCAGCAATTCGGTCACCGTCCAATCGCGTTGGCTGGTGGAGCCACGGGAATGATTGGTGACCCGCGCGATGTCGGCGAGCGCTCCATGCTCTCGGAAGAGCAGATCACAGAGAACATGCAGGCAATCAAGACCCAACTTGAGGCTTTCGTGGACTTCACCGATTCGGGCGAGGTTACAAGCCCAGCGGTGATGGTCAATAACGCCGACTGGACCAGTCAGATCAACGTCATTGAATACCTGCGCGACATTGGTAAGAACTTCTCGCTCAACACCATGCTGGACCGCGATACCGTTAAGCGGCGCTTGGAATCCGACGGCATTTCTTACACCGAGTTTTCCTACATGCTGCTGCAGGCGAACGACTTTGCGCACCTGCACAACGAGTACGACTGCGTACTGCAGATTGGCGGTGGCGACCAGTGGGGCAACATCGTTTCCGGCGTGGATCTCAACCGCCGCGTAAACGGTGTGAAGGTGCACGGCCTGACGGTACCGCTGGTGACAGATGCCGAGGGCAATAAGTTTGGTAAATCCACCGGCGGCGGCAAACTGTGGCTAGATCCAGAGCTGACCAGCCCGTACTCCTGGTACCAATACTTCATCAATGCCGGTGATGCCGTTGTTATCGATTACCTGCGTTGGTTTACCTTCCTAAACCAAGAAGAGATCGCGGAACTGGAGCGCAAGGTAGAGCAGGAACCCCACAAGCGTGAGGCGCAACGCGTGTTGGCGCGGGAGATGACCACCTTGGTGCACGGCGCGCAGGCCACCGAAGCAGTGGAGCTGGCTTCCCAGGCACTGTTCGGCAGGGCAGAACTGCAGGATCTGGACGAGTCCACGCTGTCTTCTGCATTGCAGGAAACCGAGGCGGTTGAGGTCAGCACGCAGGCCACCATCCTGGACTTGTTGGTTGAGTCGGGATTGGAGAAATCAAAGGGTGCCGCGCGCCGCACTGTGGGTGAAGGTGGCGCGTACGTGAATAACCAGCGCATCGAGGACATCGAGTGGTCCCCGTCTTCCCAAGACCTGCTGCATGGCTCTTGGCTGGTGTTGCGTAAGGGCAAGAAGCGCTTCGCTGGGGCACGGGTTGTGAATCCTTCTTAGTGACTTCGCTTCGGTTGTTAACTGATCCCTTGGTAATTGCATTTTTACGCTTTTGCCAGGGGATTTGTGCGTTTCTTGGAGTGGGGTGTAGGTTTATCCAAGTCGCCGAGAGGTAGCCGGTTGGTTACTTTTGAGTGACTTTTTGTACTGGCTTGATTCAAGGATTTGACTTGGTTCAGGTTGTTGGGTAAGTTAGTGCGAGCCGCCGATGAGAGGTTAACGTTTGGTTAATTTTCTTGTGGTGTGTGGGTGTTGTTTGAGAACTCAATAGTGTGCCAATGTACTTATTTTTTATTTTTGTGTGCATGGTTGTGTGTTGATTGGTCTGTTGGCCAGCGAATCTTGTGTGGTTTGTTGGCC
>NZ_JBEHFT010000011.1:0-72686 GCF_040225455.1 Corynebacterium sp. KPL2838
CCGCGTCCACAAAGTCCCTAGACTCCGAGTCCACAAAGTAGCTGGACTCCAAGTCCAAAAACCTCATGGACATAACAAGCGCGGGCTAACACCGCCCTAGCGTAGGCGGCATGAACGCACTCGAGACCTACCTGACCGCCCTCGCGCCCGGCATGGACATCATCGCCGCGTGCCGCGGGCTATCTGGGTCTGAGCTCATGGAGCGCGGTGCGCCCGATGCCATTGCCGCCGACCTGCTCCTTCTGTGCGAAAGCTACTACGGCCGCACCGCCTTTAGCCGGATGCAGCGCCGCGCCATTGCCGATGCCCGCACCAACGCCCACCCCATTGCCCTCCTGGCCGGCATCGAGCGCGTAGTTAATCGCGCGCCCAGCAAGAAACAGGCGTGGGAGCTGCGTGCGGAATGCTGTGCGATGTCTGCGGAGATGAGCGCCATCATCAAACACGCCCGGCGCCGGGTGCGCGAGATGAAAAAGTCCACGGTTAGCCCCGGCGTGCGCACGTACCGGCGGCCCAATGACTACTGGACGCTTGCCATTACGGGAACCTCTCGCTTCATCGCGGATCTGCAGGGCGCGATTACGGCCACTGATAAAAAGCCGCTGCAGGCGGTGGAAGATATCTTCTTCGGCGCCGGCAGCGCCGCGCGCTCCACGGTGGTCACCAACGCCGTCGTGCCGCTGGAGAAATTCATTCGCATCCGCGATGGCCACGGCGATGGCGTGCAGCTCGATCTCACCAACGGTGCGACCATGTCCGGTACCGAGTACTTGCACCGCGTGCTTAACGATGCCGGCTATTCCGCCCCCGGCCCCAGCCCCAACGGCAACGGCGACGCCAGCGGTAGCGGCAATGGTGACGGCGAAACGGGCTATGTCACCCTCGTGCATCCGGTAGAAGGGCCGGTCAACCTCTACCGCACGGCGCGCGTGGCCACCGATAAACAAAGAATGATGGCGGCCGCGGAAAATCCGCGCTGCGCCTGGCCCGGGTGCAACCAACCGGCAGATCTATCCCAGGTCCACCACCTGACGGCCTGGAGTCGCGGCGGGGAGACCAATATGAAAAACCTCGTCGTGTGCTGTGCTTACCACAACGGCATCAACGACGACGATCCCAATGCCCCGCCTCGGCGCGGACGGCTAGAAAGGGTGGGCGGTCGCATCGTCTGGCGGCCACCCGTAACACCCCGCAACTAGCCGCAGTTATGCGAAAAGGCGCTCAAGTACTGAGCGCCTTCTACGCATGCCGTTTTGTGGGTTTTACTCCCACTCGATGGTTCCCGGTGGCTTGGAGGTGCAATCCAAGACAACGCGGTTGACGTCCTTGACCTCGTTGGTGATGCGGGTGGAGATCTTCTCTAGCACGTCATACGGCAAGCGGGTCCAGTCCGCGGTCATGGCGTCCTCGGAAGATACCGGGCGCAGCACGATGGGGTGGCCGTAGGTGCGGCCATCGCCTTGGACGCCGACGGAGCGGACATCGGCAAGCAGCACGACCGGGCACTGCCAAATCTGCTCGTCCAAGCCGGCATTGGTCAGCTCGATGCGGGCAATAAGATCCGCCTGGCGCAGAGTCTCGAGGCGCTCCTCGGTAACCTCGCCGATGATGCGGATGCCTAGGCCCGGGCCCGGGAAGGGCTGACGGCCGACGATCTCTTCCGGCAGGCCCAACTCGCGACCCACCGCGCGCACCTCGTCCTTAAAGAGCAGGCGCAGCGGCTCGACGAGCTCGAACTCGACGTCATCCGGGAGGCCGCCGACGTTGTGGTGCGACTTAATATTGGCGGTGCCATCGCCGCCGCCGGATTCAACGACATCCGGGTACAAGGTGCCCTGGACGAGGTAATCGACGGTGGAGCCAGCGGGGGCATCGTCAAGCACACCGGCCACGGCGCGCTCGAAGGAGCGGATGAACTCCGCGCCGATGGCCTTGCGCTTTTCCTCTGGGTCGCTCACGCCAGCGAGCTTCTGCAGGAAGGCCGAACGCTCGTCGGCGGTAACCAGCTTGGCGCCGGTCGAGGCCACGAAATCCGTTTCAACCTGCTCGCGCTCGCCCGCGCGCAGCAGGCCATGATCGACGAATACACAGGTCAGGCGATCGCCAATGGCGCGCTGCACCAAAGCTGCAGCGACCGCAGAGTCCACGCCACCAGACAGGCCGCAAATAGCGCGGCCTTCCTCGCCTACTTGGGTGCGGATATCCGCGATGAGCTGCTCGGCGATATTATCGGCGGTCCAGTTTTGCTCCAGACCGGCGATCTCCGTGAGGAAGCGGGTGAGCACTTCTTGGCCGTGCGGCGAATGCAACACCTCTGGGTGGTACTGCACGCCGGCCATCTGCTTGGCCGGGCACTCCATCGCGGCGACGGGGGCGCCGGCGGAGGTAGCGGTTACGTCGAAGCCCTCGGGGGCGGCGGAGACGGCATCGCCGTGGGACATCCACACCTTGTGCGTGGGCTCGAGGCCCTCGTGCAGGATGCCGCCCTTGACGTCGATATCGGTGCGGCCGTATTCACGCTCACCGGTAGACGATACGGTACCGCCGAGGATGTGGTTCATGGCCTGGAAGCCGTAGCAAATGCCGAAGACTGGGACGCCGAGCTCCAGCAGCTCAGGCTTGAGCGCTGGGGCGCCGTCGGCATAGACGGACGACGGGCCGCCGGACAAGATGAGAGCGGCGGGATCTTTAGCTTTGATTTCCTCGATGGAAGCGGAGTTGGAAACAACCTCGGAGTAGATTTTGGCCTCGCGCACGCGGCGGGCAATGAGCTGCGCGTACTGAGCGCCAAAGTCCACGACGAGGACTGGGCGCGGGGTAGTATTTGGCTTAGTCACGCCCCATAGTCTAGCCCATAGGCCCCGCGGCCTAGGAAGCGCTTGCCCATGTAGCGCATTGCGGCGACTTTCGCACCGTGGTGGCGCGGGGCGCGCGAGCGAATCAGGGTGCGCAAGGGACCCTGAACACAAGTAACACAGGGTGCGCCAGGAAGCCGTGAGCGCGGCGGCGCCGGGCGCAGCGATTCGGCGCGCGGCGGGATTCGGGGCGAGCGGCGCGGGCTTGCACGGTGCAAGGCGCGCCGCGCGCTACTTAGTAGCGAACCGCGAGCTCGACCTTCTGGAAGGACTTCAGGTCGGTGTACCCGCACTTTGCGAGGGCACGCCGCAGCGCACCCACAAGGTTGGTGCGGCCGAATGGTTCGCTGGATGGGCCGTGCAGCACGGTTTCCAGGCTCGGCGCAGCCGCGGGCTCAGCGTCGCCTGCGGTGAGGAAATCCACATCGAGGTCGGTATCGACGCCCGCGAACTGCGCGTATCCGCGCGGGAACCGCGGGTGGCCTGCGGTAGCCGGCCAGTACCATCCCCTACCGCCTGCCTCTCGGGCCTGGGCAAGAAGGGGGCCGAGCGCGACACTATCGGCGCCGCAGGCGAAGGCCTTGGCGATGGTCCCGGAGTTATCGAATTCCGCATCCGCAATGATGTGCACGTAGCGGCCTTCGGTCTCGTCGAGGTAGTCGCGGCGGGCGGCGGCGGCATCGGCAATGGCGGTGGCCATGGCGGTATCGATGCCGACGGTTTCAGCGTTTGTCGTCACGCCCGCACCCACGATGACGCCGGCCGCCCCGGTGCGCATCAGGTGCAGCGCCGTGGTGTAGTCCGCCACGCCACCGGCGATGACGGGCACTTCGAGCGAGCCGATAAATTCCTTCAGGTTCAGCGGCTCGCCGCCCGTGGCGACGTGCTCCGCGGACAGCAGCGTGCCCTGGATGAACAGTAACTCGGCCCCAGCCGCGATGGCCTTGGGCGCCATCTCGCGGGCGTTTTGGGGCGAAACGCGCACGGCGACGGTCACACCGGACTCGCGCACTTGGGCAATGCGGGAGGCAAGGAGGGCATCGTCAAGCGGGGCGGCGTGCAGCTCCTGAATGGTGGAATTATCGCCCGGCTGGGAATAGATGCGCGCCAAGGCACCCTCGAGGTCCTCGTGGCGGCCCCACAGGCCTTCGGCGTTGATGACACCGAGCCCGCCCTGCTTGCCCATCTCGATGACAAACTCGGGCGTGGCGAGCGCATCGGTGGGGTGCGAAACGAAGGGGGTATCGAAGGTATAGGCATCGATATTCCAGGTGGTATCCACGTCCTTGGACGAGCGCGTGCGGCGCTGGGGGACGATGGAGACCTGGTCTAAATCAAAGGTGCGGCGGGCCTCGCGGCCGATGCCGATTTCGGCGTATTCACGCATGTTTGTCCTAGCGGTAGTTCGGGGCTTCGGCGATTTGCTGCAGGTGGTGCGGGTGGGATTCCTTCAGGCCCGCGGCCGTGATCTGGACAAATCGCTTGGTCTTGAGCTCATCTAGGGTGGCCGAGCCGGTATAGCCCATGGCCGCGCGCAGGCCGCCGATGATTTGGTGCACGATGGCATCGATCTCGCCGCGGAAGGGAACGCGACCCTCCACGCCTTCTGGCACGAGTTTGTCTTCGCTGCGCACGTCGGCCTGGAAGTAGCGGTCCTTGGAGTAGGAGCGCTTTTCGCCGGAGAGCCCGCGGCCTTGCATGGCGCCCATGGAACCCATGCCGCGGTAACGTTTGTACTGCTTGCCCTGGTAGACCACGATGTCACCGGGTGCCTCAGTGGTGCCGGCGAACATGGAGCCCAGCATGACGGTATCGGCACCGGCGGCCAGCGCCTTGGCGATGTCACCGGAGTACTGCATGCCGCCATCGCCGATGACCGGCACGCCCGCGGGGGCGGCGACGGCTGCGGCTTCCATCAGCGCGGTGATCTGCGGTGCACCGACGCCGGCAACGACGCGGGTGGTGCAGATGGAGCCTGGACCGATGCCGACCTTGATGGCGTCCGCGCCAGCGTCGATCATCGCTTGGGCGGCCTCGCGGGTGGCGAGGTTACCGCCGATGACGTCGACCTTGTCGCCGAAGTCCTTCTTCACGCGGGAGACCATTTCGAGCACGCGGTTATTGTGTGCGTGGGCGGAGTCGACGACGAGGGCGTCAACGCCGGCATCGACAAGCGCGGCGGCGCGCTGATAGGACTCCTCGCCGGTACCAATGCCCGCGGCAACCAGCAGGCGGCCGGAAGCATCCTTGGAGGCGTTGGGGTACTGCTCGGATTTTACGAAGTCCTTGACGGTAATAAGGCCAATGAGCTTGTTATTGGCATCAACGATCGGCAGCTTTTCTACCTTATTGGCCGATAAAAGCTCTAGGGCCTCGTCCTTGGATACGCCCTCGCGCGCGACGACGAGCGGCATCGCGGTCATGACATCGCTGACTTTGCGGTCAAAGTCCGGCTCAAAACGCATATCGCGGTTGGTGCAAATGCCCAGCAAGGTGCTGTCCTCATCCACGACCGGCAGGCCGGAAATGCGGAAGCGGGCGCACAGGGAGTCGACCTCACCAATGGTCATCTCGGGGCGGGCGGTGACCGGGTCCGTGACCATGCCGGACTCGGAGCGTTTGACGATTTCTACCTGCTCGGCCTGTGCTTCCGCAGAAAGGTTGCGGTGCAGCACGCCGATGCCGCCCTGGCGCGCCATGGCGATGGCCATGCGGGCCTCGGTCACGGTATCCATCGCTGCGGATGCCAGCGGCACGCCCAGGCGAATGTTACGGGTAAATTGCGCGCCGGTATCGACCTCGGAGGGCACGATATTGGACTCGGCGGGCAAAAGAAGCACGTCATCGAAGGTCAAGCCGCGCAGGGCTACCTTGTTCGGGTCATCTCCACCAGTGTGAATATGGTAATCGCTCATCGAGGTATCTCCTTAAACAGGTTCAGCGGCTACCTCAACTGTAGTGCGTGCCCAGCCAATGACACCATTCAGGCTAGGGGTTAATTGCCTTAAGCGGGCAAGTTCAATAGGCTCGCAGGCGTGAACTTCTTCGCCAATATGCCCCGCGATCCTTTTGCAGACGATCCGAATGACCCTGCGTCCTTCCTGGAGGAGGACGAGCAGGTCATGCCGCTTTCCGATGAAGACCGCGTCGCCCTCATCCACGATCTCGCCTTGGTAGAGAAATTCGCAACTGTGCTCGGACCACGCGGGATCGATGGCATCTTCTTCCTGTGTGAAGACTGCCAGGAAAACCACTTCTACGAGTGGGATATTATGGCCGCCAATATGCGCGCCACACTGGCGGGCGAACTCGCCCCAGTGCACGAGCCGGGGGCAGAGCCCGACCCGCGCCGCTACGTGCCGTGGGACTACGCGCTGGGCTACGTCGACGGCCTAGAAAACCGCTAGGGCGTGTAAGTCACCGCCCTCGTTATTACTCGGCTCCCGCCCCCAACTGAATGGTTGTGGTGGGTGCTTCTTCGGGCTCGCGAGACTCCGGCTGCGGATTCGCCGGAGCCTGCTCCGTTACCACCACGGTTGAGGTCTCGTACTGCGTTTCCGTTACGGTTTTGGGTGCTGGCTCGGGGTTATCCTGCGGCTTTTGGCCCGGCGCGGTCTCAGTAGCAGTTTCCGTCACGGTTTTCGTCTTCGGACGGGCAGGGCGCTTCTTTTCGGCTTCCTCCTTGGCAGCGATGGCATTTTCTTCTTTGCCCTCAGCCTCTTCGAGCTTGGAGCGGGCTTCCTTCATAAGCTCGCGCGCGCCTTCGAAATCTCCCTCTGCCGCGCGGGATTCCATCTCATCTAAGGTGCCGGCCAGCTCCACGTTGCGGGTCTCATCCGGCCTATCAAACACACCAGAATTAACCATGACCCCGCCCGCACCGGCGAGGATGACGGTGGCGGCGGCCGCGCCGATAAGTCCGTGCATCACGGGGCGATTGCGCCGGCGAGACCGCGCCTTATCGAGGCTGATGACTTCTGGTTCTTCCTCTGCCCCGTCCACGCGCGGGGCTGGCGGCATCTGCTTATCGATGTCCCCCTTCAGCCCTAGCAGCAACCCAGTGAGCTCATCGCTGCCGTTGGAGGGGTCTTTGCCCTGCGACAGCTCGGTGAGGAATGCATCATCATCTACCAAGGGCTGGAGCTGCTCCGTCAGGTCATCGTTATTCTTTTGGGAGTGTTTGGAGGCCATGATGGTTTCTGTCCCTCCTTCCTTTCTTAAGGTGTACGCGTGTCTCTAGAGCGGGGGTTGTGGCTTTAGCCCTCAGCGGCTAGTTGTTGCCCAAGGGCCTTTCGCAATTGTGCGAGAGCTCGGTGTTGTGCGACGCGAACCGCCCCCGGGGTAGAACCCACGATATCGGCGGTTTCTTCTGCCGAAAGACCAACGAACACGCGCAAAATAACGATGTTTTTTGCCTTGTCACTTAGGGTATCGAGCAAGGCGCGCATTCTGTTACTACCATCATTTTCTAGCGCCCATTCCTCGGGAGTCGCCTCGTTTGCAGTGTTTTCTGGAAGCTCCTCGGCGGGCGTGGAGCGATCGCGGCCCATGGCACGGTGGGCATCGGTAACCTTATTAAAAGCGATGCCGTAGACATAGGCCATGAAGGGCCGACCCTTATCTTCATAGGAGTCGATCGATGTGGCGACGGCGAGGCAGATTTCTTGGGTCACGTCCTCCGCGGTGGGCTGGCGCCCGCCGCCGATCCGCGCACGACAATAGCGCAGCACCTGCGGATGAATAATTTGCAGGATAGATTGCAGTGCGCGGCGGCTTCCACCAGCGGCCAGCGGAACGAGATCCGCTAGCTCTTTATCCTTATCGCTCACAAGTGCACCCTCTGCAGACTTTTAAATCGATATTCAACCATATTTCCTCTGGGGTATTGAGCGCAAAGGGACAACTACGGTACACACCAGCAAGCCTGCGACCCGGCAACCACGGCAACGCTCTTGCTTGACGATGCCCCAGTAGGAAAAGCCCCGCACTGAAGCCTGTGCCGGCGGTTGCCGTGGCTCTACAACAGGGTTTATGCCATCTGCATCATAGAAAGAACAAAATTCATAATTCGTTAACCTTAGTCATTACTGCAGGTAAAAGGGCATTAACAAGTCACATAAATGGAAGCAATACCTGGAAGTCAAATGCTAGTAACCCTTTGTTTACCAAGACGCGACACACTACGAATCGTTGCGGTTCGCGGATGACTCTCCACCAGCCGCCTGAGTAAGAATTCTCGTCCTGTTAAAGGAGCTTAAGTAACGTGTCTCAGTCCAAGTCTCTTCTCGGACCTACTGCAGATGTTTGGGATTGGCAGTTGCAAGGTGCGTGCCGCGGTGAAAACTCGGACGTGTTTTACCATCCAGACGGAGAGCGTGGCCGCGCCCGCGCCCAGCGTGAAAACCGCGCCAAGGCCATTTGCAATTCCTGCCCAGTTATTGAGCTCTGCCGCGAGCACGCCCTGCGTTCGGCAGAACCATATGGCGTCTGGGGCGGCATGAGCGAATATGAGCGCGTCGTAGCACTGCGCAAGCGCCGCCGCGCGACGGTCAACGCCTAATCCAACGCGCAAAGCGCTCACCCCGTTTTCGCAGCAGGCGCGTGCGGGCGGGATCACACGCGGAAGTGCGGCGCTTCGAGTTAGCCTTCCGCGGCTAGCGCTTCCTGCAAATAGCGCCCCGTGAGGGACTCCGTCGAGCCCGCCAAATCTTGGGGCGTGCCGCTAAAGACGAGGTGCCCACCGGCAGAGCCGGCACCAGGGCCGAGCTCGATAACGTGATCGGCGTGCGCGAGCACGGCGAGGTTGTGGTCGATGCAGATGACGGTATTGCCGGCATCGGCAAGCTGATCCAGCAATTGCAGGGTGCGTTCGGTATCGGCGGGGTGCAGGCCCGTGGTTGGCTCGTCTAGCACGATGACGTCTGCGGTGGACTTCTTATCGGCCAGGTGCGCGGCCAATTTAAGGCGCTGGCGCTCGCCGCCAGATAGCGTCGATAGCGGCTGGCCAAGGCTTAAATAGCCCACGCCGGCAGAAACGAGCGTGTCACAAATCTTTGCGGCGGCGGGCACTTTGACGCTGCGCAAATAGTCGGCGGCGCGGGAGGCGGAAAGTTCGAGAACATCGGCGATATTGAGCTCGCCCAGGCGGTATTCCAGCACGTCGGCGGAAAAGCGCCGACCCTGACAAATCTCGCAGGGAACGTCCACGCCGTCCATGACCCCGAGTTCCACGTACACCACGCCAGCGCCATTGCATTTTGGGCACGCGCCCTCGGAATTAGCGGAGAAGAGGCCGGGTTTTACGCCATTGGCCTTGGCAAAGGCCTTGCGGATGGGGTCGAGGGCGCCGGTATAAGTTGCGGCATTGGACCGGCGCGATCCTTTAATGACACTTTGCCCGATGTGTAGGAGCCTGTCTCCTGCTACCTCTGACAGGCACGCGGCCAGCGAAGACTTGCCGGAACCGGCCACCCCGGCGATGACCGTCAGGACTCCCTCCGGAATATCGACATCGATTCCTTGGAGGTTGTTGCGCCGCGCGCTGCGGATGGCAAGAGCCTTGGTGGACTCGCGCACCGACTCTTTCAGCGTGGCGGGATCGGCAAGGTACTGCGCGGTTACGGTGCCGCTGCGCCGCAGCTGCGCAGGGGTTCCTTC
Organism: Corynebacterium sp. KPL2838; assembly: GCF_040225455.1. Taxonomy (NCBI): domain Bacteria; kingdom Bacillati; phylum Actinomycetota; class Actinomycetes; order Mycobacteriales; family Corynebacteriaceae; genus Corynebacterium; species Corynebacterium sp. KPL2838. Next base: position 9,513 of record NZ_JBEHFT010000011.1, read on the forward strand.
GAAGACGATGGTGCCGCCTTCGGCGCCGGCGCCGGGCCCGAGATCCACGACGCGATCCGCGATGGCAATGGTGGACGGATTGTGCTCAACCACGAGGATGGTATTTCCTTTATCGCGCAGGCGAAGCAGCAGGTTATTGATGCGCTCGCAATCGTGCGGGTGCAGGCCGGCGGTGGGCTCGTCGAAGACATAGGTGACATCGCTAAGCGGCGAGCCCATGTGGCGCACCATGCGGGTACGCTGGGCTTCACCGCCGGACAGGGTCCCGGTGGCGCGCGATAAGGTGAGATAGCCAAGGCCCAGCTCGATGGCGGTATCAACGGCGGCAGAAATCGCATCTACCAGCGGCTGGGCGCCGGGCAAATCGAGCTGGGTGAGCCAGCCGTGCAGATCCGTAAGCTCCATCTCACAGACATCCGCGATGGACGCGCCGGCGATATAGGACTCGCGGGCGTGGCGCTCCAGCCGCGTGCCGGCGCACTCAGGGCAATCAACGAAGACTACGGCCTGCTCGACGAAGGCGCGCATGTGCTTTTGCAGGCTTTCGACCGGCTTGCTTAATACGTTGGTGCGCAAGCGCGTGGCCAGGCCCATATAGCTCATATTGACGCCGCCGACCTTGGTCTTGGTCTCAGCGAAATACAGGTTGTGCTTTTGCTCTTTACTGAACTCGCGCACCGGGACGTCATCGGGGTACAGGCCGGATTCGGCGTAGCCGCGCCACATCCAGGAGCCAGGCTTCATTCCGGGGTAGATAATGGCGCCATCGGCAAGCGAAAGCTCTTCATCCACCAAGCAGGATAAATCGATATCGGATACCTGCCCCGTGCCCTCGCACTTCGGGCACATGCCGCCGGTGCGCTCGAAGCGGCGAACCTCCTTGGTGCCATTGACCTCGATGGCGCCCTGGCCAGAGGCGGAGGGAACGTTGAAAGAATAGGCCGCGGGCCCGCCGGCGCGCGGGGATGCGGCGCGCGAGAACAGCACACGCAAAAGGCCAGTGATATCGGTGGCGGTGCCAAAGGTAGAACGCGACGAGGCTGCCATGGGCTCCTGCCCCACCACGATGGCCGCGGTAAGGTGCGCCAAACTATCCACGTCCGGACGGGCCAGCGAGGGCATAAACCCCTGGACAAAGCCGGGATAAGTCTCATTGACCAAGCGCTGCGATTCCGCGGCGACTGTATCAAAGACGAGCGAGGATTTACCAGAGCCGGAAACGCCGGTAAAAATGGTTAGCTTGCGCTTGGGAATCTCCACCGAAACATCGCGCAGGTTATTTTCCCGCGCGCCGGTAATAATAATGCTCTCCACGAGCTTCAAGTCTAAACCAAAAGCCCGCCGCGCCCTCCCCTGACTTGGCGGGAAAGATGCGGCGGGCTCTGGGCTAAATACAGCGCAGGAATTAGTGGTGGTGATGGCCGTGGCCGGCCTCAGCGTTGTCTTCTTCCTGCGGCTTTTCCACAACGGATGCCTCGGTGGTAAGAACCATGCGGGCAACGGAGGTGGCGTTGACCACTGCGGAGTGGGTGACCTTCACGGGATCGATGATGCCGTTATCGATGAGGTTGCCGTACTCCAGGGAGTTGGCGTTAAAGCCTTCACCGTTGGCCATCTCAGATACGCGGGAGACAATGACGGAGCCATCGAGGCCTGCGTTTTCCGCGATCCAGAATGCCGGACGGGTCAGGGCGCGGGCAACGGCGAGAACGCCGACCTTAGCCTCGCCCTCGAAGTCCTGGGCAAAGGACTCGAGCTCCTTGGAGATCTGCACCAGCACGGAGCCGCCGCCGGCGATGACGCCTTCTTCCACGGCCGCGCGGGCGGCGTTGATGGCGTCCTCGACGCGCAGCTTGCGCTCGTTGACCTCGGTCTCGGTTGCGGCACCGACGCGGATAACGGCGACGCCGCCGGAGAGCTTGGCCAAGCGCTCCTCGAGCTTTTCCTTATCCCAGGTGGAATCGGTGCGGGCGATTTCGCCGCGGATCTGTTCACGGCGATCGTCGAGGGCTGCGGCGCTGCCGCCGCCATCGACAAGCACGGTGTCTTCCTTGGTGATGGTCACGCGGCGTGCGGAACCCAGCACCTCAAGGCCGACCTCGTTCAGGTTGACGCCCACCTCAGGGTCCACCACGGTGGCGCCGGTAACCACGGCCAGGTCATCCATGAAACCCTTGCGGCGCTCGCCAAAGTACGGTGCCTTTACGGCGGCAACCTTCAGGACCTTGCGGATGGAGTTGACCACGAGCGCCTGCAGCGGCTCGCCTTCAACGTCTTCCGCGATGATAAGGGTCGGGCGGTTGGTCTCCGCGATCTTTTCCAGCAGCGGCAAGAAATCCGGCAGGGAAGAAATCTTGTTGCGGACGAGCAAAATGGCGGCATCGTCAAGCACAGCGTGGTTGGTCTCTTCCTCCGTAGCGAAGTACGGGGAAAGGTAGCCCTTGTCAAAGGAAATACCTTCGGTGACATCCACGGTGGAGTCCATGGTCTGGGACTCCTCGACGGTGACGACGCCGTCCTTGCCCACCTTTTCCATGGCGCCGGCGACCATCTCGCCGACCTCCGGATCGCGGGAGGACACGGTGGCTACCTGCGCGATTTCGGAGGCGGAGTTGACCGGGGTGGCGCGTGCCTTGAGCTCCTCGACGGCCTTTTCCGCCGCTGCGGAGATGCCGCGGTTGAGCTCAATCGGGTTAGCGCCAGCTGCAACGTTGCGCAGGCCCTCAAAGATGAGCGCCTGGGCCAGCAAGGTCGCGGTGGTGGTGCCGTCGCCGGCGATGTCGTTGGTCTTGACCGCAACGGACTTGACCAGCTGCGCGCCGAGGTTCTCGAAGGGCTCCTCGACGTCGATATCGCGGGCGATGGTCACGCCGTCATTGGTAACGGTCGGGCCACCGAAGGCCTTGGACAGCACGACGTTGCGGCCGCGGGGGCCGAGGGTGACCTTGACGGCATCAGCCAGCGTATCGACGCCGCGCTGAATTCCCTCGCGGGCTTCTTGGTCGAATGCAATAAGCTTTGCCATAAGTATTTCCTACTTCTCGATGATGGCGAGGATGTCGCGCTGGCTCAGCAGCAAGTACTCTTCGCCGTCGTACTTCAGCTCGGTGCCGCCGTAGCGGGAGAAGACAACGGTGTCGCCTTCCTTAACGTCCATGGGGATGCGGTCATCGTCGTCTTCCCAGCGGCCCGGGCCGACGGCGATAACGGTTGCTTCCTGCGGCTTTTCCTTTGCGGAGTCCGGGATAACCAGGCCGGATGCGGTGGTGGATTCTGCTTCTACGATCTGTACGAGGACGCGGTCCTCAAGCGGCTTAATAGTTGCCATGATGTTTCCTCCGTATTGTTCGTTTGCGCGCCTTAATGGCGCGCGCGTGCCGGTTGTGGATGTCCAGCACAGCCGTCGTCGCGGGTGAACAACTGTGGGTCAAACAACCTGATTAGCACTCTACCCTCGTGACTGCTAACCCTCAACAACGACGCGACCCCCGTTGCTGGGCCGCGCTACGGCGCCAAGTGTGTCAGGGACACCACGTATACCCCGCTCGGATGCCGAAAGCTCAGGTTTCCTCCCGTCACGATCATTAAGACCGGCGGCACCTCCCACTCAAAGCGTTCTGCGAAGGCCTGCAAATTGCTTACCGCCTTCTCAATGATCTCTCGGCTTTGCCCCAATTTAATTTCTACGAAAACGGTCCTGCCCGCCAGCTCAAATACCGCATCCACTTTCAGCCCAGAGGCATCACGGGCATGGAAAACACGCTTCCCGCTTAACACTGCCAGGTCATGGACAACTTGGGATTCAAAAAGCTGCCCGGCAAAGGCAAGGTTGCGCAGCAACTTGTCTGGGGACGCGTCCACGGCAGCAGCGGCCAACGCCGGATCCGCCAGATGCCTCTTCGGTGCCGTTCGCAGGCTAGCCCGCGAGCGCAGATGAGACGACCACGCCAGCTGTTCTTCCACGATGAAGATGCGCTGCAACGCAGCAAGGTACTCGCTGACCGTAGCCCTTTGCGCGCCAATATCGGTAGCAATAGAAGAAATGGGCTGTTCTGTGGCTACCCCACGGGCAAGCGAACGAATAAGGGTCGTTACTTTTACCGGATCCCTTCGCACACCCTCGGCGGCGGTGATATCCACGTGGGCCACAGTATCGATATAACTGCGCAGGTTCTCTTGCGCCGCCTCAACGGAATAATTCCGGTTTGCGGGCCAGCCTCCATGCGCCATACGCTCGATAATCCCTGCAACATCCACGACCGTTTCCTCATTCGACTGCGGGGGTTCCTGAGCTACCAATTCGGTTAATGATACTGCGCCATTAGAATGCCCCGACTCATAAAAACTGAAGGTCTTCATCCGCAGCCTGGCTATGCGCCCCGCGCCCGAGTGCCTGGATTGTTCCTCCATTGGCGCAGTCGACCCAGTAAGAATGAACTGCCCAGGCGCTTGCCGACGGTCAATCTCATGCCGCACCAAGTTCCACAACTGCGGTTTTTCTTGCCACTCATCAAAAACTCGCGGCGTATCCCCCTCCAACGCCAAATCTGGGATGGTGCTGAGCTGCATGTCGAGGTTTAAATCCGTATCCACCTGAACAAGACTGCCCGCAACTTGCCGAGCGGTCGCAGATTTCCCGCAGCCCTTTGGACCTTCTATCAACACTCCACCAGATCGCTGCAGGGCTCCATGAAGCCGCGAATCCTCTACTCGCGGAAGATAAACATAGCCTTCTTGACCAGTCATTTTAAACCCATCCATCAATTTGAGCGCGTTCTACCCATCAGAATATCAGAGTTTTACCCATCAGAATATCGGCGATTCATCCATCAGTTTGTGCGGATCTGGACGGTTGAGCGCAGGAATCCCGCGAGAATGAGCTTGACCGCACACAGCGCAAGAAACATGGCGCCAAAAATTAGGCCGAACGGCGCCCACCACACTCCGGCAAGCCCCTCCCACAGCGCGCCTATCCCGGAATGAGAACCGGGATACAACAGCTCGTTGAGCACCGCGACCACCGCGACGCTCAAGGCGATGACTAGGACCGCAGCAGTAACAGTCAGGCAAAATGCCTCGCCCACCTGCACCCGCACCCACGCTGCTGGCGAGGCACCGGCCAACCGCAGTCCGCGAACATCGCTGGCGATGCACGAGCGCATAATAAGTGAGGTCAGCACCGCGCCAACGATGCTCGGGGCAACGACTGGGCCGAGAAACGCCGCGAAGACCTGCCCCGACGACAAGGTGTCTAAGTCGCCCATACTACTTTTGAACATCCTTATCCCCGAGCCGACCGCGACAATCAAGCCACCAAACAGCACCCACGGGACGATATGGGGCACGGAAAAGCGGCGGCGCACCCGCACATTGGCCCCGGCGATGCCGCATAGTCGCGTCCATTGGTCCACGGCGGGCATGAGCCATGGCGTCATAAATGCCACCAGGATGACCAGCCCCATGGAAGCCGCAATGCTATCGGCCGGCTCCTCTATCTGCAGGCAGCCGTACACAGCACCGCCTACCAAGCCTGCGGCCACAAGGCAGCGCACCACCACCCACACCGGGCGAGGTTCCACTCGCGGGCGAAAGACCCGGCGCAGCGGTATGAGGGCACCGCAAACCGCTGACGCCACGCACACGGACACGGCGATGCGGATGACCAGCGGGGTAATGGCCAACTCCGGCATGGGAATCCCGTCGCTGCGAAAGGCCGCAGCCATGGGTTCGACCAATAGACGCGCCGGGAAGGTCCCGATGAACGCCGCGATTGCGCTTACGGCACTCACCTGCCCCACGATGAAGCTATTGATCATCCACCCAGGCATGCCGATCATGCGCCACGAGCGGTACACGGGTTCGCGTTCCTCAATGATCAGCCGCATCTGCGACAGCGTGATCAATACGACGGCGCAGACCGCCATGCCCAGTACGGTGCCGCCGAGCGGCCCCGTGGGATCTTCGTCCGCATCCGAGGTGGCCACCAGCATCGATACCGCCAGCGCGCACGCGGCCGATGAGACCACCATGGTCAAGGCCACGGCAAGCCACGAAAGCCAATTGCTTTGTAAATCCTTAAGCCACACCAGCATGATTGGCCTCCTGGAGCTCAATGATGCGATCGGCGGCCTCTGCGGCAAGGTGCGAGTGGGTCACCATGACCACCGCGGCCCCGCCCCGTGCGGCGGTGCGGAGGTGGGTGAGGACGAGTTGGGCGGTGGCATCGTCAAGCGCGCCCGTAGGCTCATCGGCGAAGATATACGGCGCACCGGCCAGCAAGGCGCGGGCGACGGCGACGCGCTGCTGCTGACCGCCGGACAGCTGCGCGGGCAAGCGGCGCTCCAGTCCGTCAAGCCCCAAAGACGCGAAGGTTTTCTGCACCTCGTCGCGGCTGCAACGCCGACCAGAAAAGTGCGCGGTCAACGTAGCATTTTTGCGGGCGTTCAGCGATTCCAGCAGGTTATAATCCTGGAATACGAAGGCGCGCTCCGTGCGGCCCGGTGCGTTGACCGTGCCGGAACTGGGCTTATCCAGCCCGGATAGCAAGTTCAACAGCGTGGTCTTGCCGCTGCCGGATGGCCCCATAATCGCGACAAATTCCCCCGGCTCGATGCTTAGGTCCACCTCGGCGAGTGCGGTATAGCTGCCGTAGCGCTTGCTCAGATTCTGTGCTTTTAACATGCCTTCCATTCCACCGGCCGGCCCCCGCACGCGCGATGGGGAAGGCTGCCCGAAAAATGGTGGGGCTAGCTCTACTGCCACCACCCCGGCGCGGCGGCTAGGCTGAACGAATATGCGAACTGTCAAGGCCAATGGGTGGAGCCTCGTCCTCGGAATACTTGCTCTTCCGGGACTGGTGATTTCGGTGCTCATGCTGCCGTGGATTCCACTGGTCGCACGCGCCGCGGAGTCTATCGGCCGCTACGGCGCAACGTGGATGGGCGTTGATATTCCCCCGCGGCGGGCCAACAGATGGTTTGATTGGCAGCAGTTTTATCACCTTTTACTGCAGCTTCTTATTTGCGTGGCCTGCTTTGCCAACTGGGTCTCTGTCGGTTTTGTCGCGGGCGTACTGGTCATCGCGCCGTTTATTCCGCAGGCCGAGTTCAACGCCGGCGAGTGGACCACCGATAATCGCCCACTGATTTTTGTCGTGTGCTGGCTCGCGGCCGCCGTGCTCTTCGTCCTGCTGGTAGTGCTCAACCGCCTGCTGGTCAAAGCCTCCATTTCCCTCACCCGGCTCGCCCTGAGCCCCTCCGCACAGGAGTTGGCGGCCTCGCGCGCCACGCTTATTGATGCCTTTTCGGGCGAGCGCCGCCGCATCGAGCGCGAGCTCCACGATGGTCCGCAGCAGTACCTGACCGCGCTCAAGCTCAACCTGGCTGCGGCCAAACTCCAGTCCCCGCCCGAGGCCCAGCAGGCGCTTGCCGATGCCGAACATAACGCCACCCAAGCCCTATCCGCCCTGCGCGCTACCGTGCGCGGCATTGCACCGCAGGTGCTTTTCGATGACGGCCTCATCCCCGCCCTCGATGAACTCTTGGCCCACAGCGGGCTCGACGCGGAACTGCACGTTGAAGGCGCGGAGCGATCGATTGGGGAAACCACGGCGCTGCTGGCCTACCACGCGGTAGCAGAGGCGCTGACCAACGCCTCCACCCACGGCGCGGCCACCGCCGCCACCGTGTCCATATCTTTTGGCGACGATCTGCACCTCAGCGTCCGCGATAATGGCGTCGGCGGCCTCTCCGCAGGAGGAGGCCCTAGCGCGTCCGGCCCCGCGCATTCCCGTGCCGGCGTTGGTACCAGCGCCGACACAGGTGACGAAGCGACTAGCGCAAAGACCACCGGGGCAACTGCGGGCACTGGGTTGGCAGGGCTGCACGAGCGGGCAGCGGCACTAGGCGGCAGCGTCGACTTCTTTCCCGCTCACACAGAAGGACAAGGAGCAACCTTAACCATGTCACTACCGCTAAAGGAGGCCCGATGAAACTCTTATTGGCAGAAGATTCTGCCCTTTTGCGCGCCGGGCTAGAACAGCTTTTGACGGCACTGGGCCATAGCGTGACCGCTGTCAACGATGCGGAGGAATTGCGCGCCTGCGCGGGCAGTGATGACTTCGATCTGATCATTAGCGATGTCCGTATGCCGCCTACCATGAGCGATGATGGACTGCGTGCCGTGCACTATGTGCGGGCGGCAGATCCGTCGCAACCGGTGGTAGTGCTCAGCCAATACGTGGCGGCAAGCTACTTGGACCGGCTTTTAGAGCATGGCGGATTCGGCTACCTGCTCAAAGAGCGCGTATCCGATGTGGACGAATTCGTGCACACCCTCGAGGAAGTGGCGGGCGGCGGTACCGTCGTCGACCCAGAGGTGGTCACCGCCCTGCTATCCGCGCGGCGCACGGGGCTGAGCCAATTAACCGCCCGCGAACGCGAGGTTTTGGGGCTCATGGCACAAGGTTTGAGCAATCAAGAAATTGAAGACGCGCTGGTATTAACCGCAGGGGCGGTAAGCAAGCACGTGTCCAATGTTTTTCTAAAACTCGGGTTTCGTCCCGAAGACGCCAATCGCCGAGTCAAAGCGGTGCTGATGTGGCTGCGCCACACCGAGCGTTAAAAAGGGTGCTTATGCGCTCTTCGTGGAGTTGATGACCGCAGCGCGCCAGAGCGTGTACTCGTCCGGGAAATCCTCGCGGTAGTTTTTCACCGCGCGGATGCCATGCTCGACGGAAGCGATTACCTCGTCGATGGAGTCCTCCTCACCCTCAGCATCCACGAAGATGACCGGGCCGTTAATAGCGCGGATGGGATCTTGCAAAAAGGCGGAGTTTCCCGTGTCCGCGGCATTGCGGGCCAGGGAAGCAACCGGGTTGGGCTCGGCGCCTTCTTGCTTGGCTTCTGGGTTATACAGCGCGGCGTAGGTCGTACCGTCATCTTGAAAGACCACGGAGACGCGATCCTCGGTGGTGCCGCCCAAGAACTGGTTGGCGTGTTCTAACTCAAACTCGATTTTTCTGCGAGTGAGATCGGGGTTGACGAGGAAACCAACGGTCATGAGAGAAAGATCCTTTAAAGCGGAGAGGGCGTGAACGCGTTAAAGGTTACCGCCGCTTCCCCCACCCCGCAGTGCGAGGAAGAAGAACTTTAGGTTAACTGTGGCTCTTCCACATCCAGTTGCGTATCGGTGCCAATACCCAGGCTCGACGGCGCAGCCCCCTCATGAATGAGCTGGGCGCCAAGGGCTGCAATCATCACGCCGTTATCGGTGCACAGGTTAAACCGCGGCACGCGCAGCTCCACACCGGCGGCATTGCAACGCTCGGCGGCTAGCTCCCGCAGCCGGGAATTGGCCACGACGCCGCCACCGAGCAACAGCACCTTCGCCCCGGTATCCTCGCAGGCACGAATGGCCTTGGCGGTGAGTACGTCGGCCACCGCCTCTTGGAACGAGGCGCATACCTCCTCCACGGAGATGGTCTCGCCGGCCTTTTCGGCGCGCTCCACGTAGCGCGCAACGGAGGTTTTGAGCCCCGAGAAAGAGAAATCATGCCGGTGCTCGCCGCGCAGATCTTCGGCACGCGACATGCCACGGGGAAAATCGATGGTGGGTTTTCCGCGGGCGGCCAACTTATCAATGACCGGCCCGCCCGGATACCCCAGCCCTAGGAGGCGGGAGACTTTGTCGTAGGCTTCACCGGCGGCATCGTCAAGCGTGGAGCCCAATTCGCGCATGGGCTTTCCCACGGCCTCGACCTCGAGCAACTGCGTGTGCCCGCCGGAGACCAGCAGCGCGACCGAGTGCGGCAGGCTCTCGCCTTCGAGGTTGGCCACGGCGACGTGCCCGCCGAGGTGGTTGACGCCATAAAAAGGCACGTCCCACGCGGCGGCATAAGCCTTGGCTGCGGAAGCACCCACGAGCAGGGCGCCGGCCAGGCCCGGCCCGACGGTGGCAGCAATGGCATCGGGCTTATCGATGCCCGCCTCCTCCAACGCCGCCCGCATCACCTGCGGCATGGCCTCCAGGTGCGCGCGGGAGGCGATTTCTGGCACGACGCCGCCAAAGCGCGCGTGCTGCTGCATTGACGAAGCAACGGCATTGGCGATGATCTCCATGTGGCCGTCTTGGTCCAGCTCGACAATGCCCACCCCGGTCTCATCGCAGGAGGACTCGATGCCCATGACCTTCATTACTGCTCCTTTGCTTCGCGCTGGCTTGCTTGTGGCGACTGGCTGGGGCGCACCATGACGTGCGCATCCGCGCCGGAGGGCTGATAATAATTGCGGCGAATCCCCTCGATGTTAAAGCCATAGCGCCGGTATAGCTCGATGGCGGGATCGTTTCCCACACGCACCTCTAAGAAGATGGGCGCGCTTTTTAAGTCCGCGATATAGCAAATATTGTCCATCATCATGCGCGCGATGCCGCGGCGCTGGGCCTTTGGATCGACGCCGATGGTGTGGATTTCAAACTCGGGGTCCGCGGCTGGGCCCATCATGCCGATGCCGGCATAGCCCAATAAGACCGGCTCCTGGCCGTCCTCCGGCGCTGCGGGATCGAGGGCACCTTCCACCCCAAGGTAGAAGTTGAAGGGCTGGGCCATTTCTTGCTTAAATACCGCTTCCGTCCACGGGGTTTCACCAGGAAAAAGCACCTTTTCCAGCTCGGCGCAGCGCGGGGCATCGGCAGGGGTGAGCTCGCGCAGGTTCACAAGCGCACCTCTGGAATGGCCGCGGAAAGCTGCTGCTTTTTGGGAGGAACCGCATCGGGCCGGCGCAGGTACAACGGTACGAATGGCTCCGGATCCGCGTCGAGCCGCGCGACGGCCACCAGGCCCTCTGCAGTGGGCGCGGCTTCGCTGCGTGGCAGCGCAGCAAGTTCCTCCGGCAACCCCTCAGCAAGCTTCTCCGGGATGACCACCTGCGCGACGTCTCGCACGTCAAGCTCCCCCGGCTTCGAAACGTCCGGGCCGGTAACGCGTTGTCCCGCGCGGTAGGTAGCCCAATAGATTTCCTTGCGGCGGGCATCGGTAGCAACCAGCGCCGCGTCCCTTTCATCGGCTGCATCGGCCCCAGCTAGCGTGGCGTGCGCGATGGCATCGTGGGTGCAGACGCCGTGGAGGGGGATGGAGAGGGCATCGGCAAGCGCCTGCGCCGTGGCCATGCCAACGCGCAAGCCGGTAAAGGGGCCAGGGCCCATGCCCGCAACGATGGCGTCGAGGTCGTCGAGCTCCAGCCCGGCCTCGCTCATCATCTCAAGGATGGTGGGCATGAGCCGTTCATTGTGCGCGCGCGTATCGGCCAGCACGCGCTGTGTTATCTGCCCAGACTCGGTGTCGACTACCCCAGTGACCAGGGCGGTCGTCGCCGTATCAATGGCCAGGACGTGCATTAGCCGACCAGCTTCCACACGCCGTCTTCGCTCTGGAAGGCCAGCGGCTGGGAGCCCTGAACCAGCGGAACCCCGCCGTCGAGCCCGTGGCCCTGCTGCTCCATGGCCTTAACCTGAGCGTTGATCATCTCGCAGACCTCAACCTCGGAGGAATCCAATTCCTCTACATAGGGATCAACGTTGTGGCCCAGGGCCATGACGTAGCTCTTGCCCTCAGGGACGACGCCGTCCTCGAAGGTGATGTCATCAGGGTTCGGGGCGGCTTCCTTGACCTTGTCTTCCGCCATGCCGGAGCAAATGAAGCCGATGGCGCTGTAGTCGGCGCCGTAGACATCAGACGGGATGAGCGACATTACCTCGAGGTTCCGCGGGGCATGCTGCAAGGTATTGGTGAGGTTGCCTTCCAAGGAATCCTCATCACGCAGGGTAGCCCCGGCAACGAGCACCATCATCACAATGATAAATAGCGCGATAATGGTCGTGGTCAGGTTGCGAGCAAACTTAGTCATGGGGTGAGTAACGCTCCTCGGGTCAAGGGGGTCCTATATGTACATATGGTGAAGTGATTGTCAGTTCTATTACCGAGGCTACTCGGCGGCCAACAAGCACTCACCCACTGGGTAGTGCCTGCCAGTGTAGGCGGCTTACCCAGTGGGTGAATAATTAGCGCGGGGCATATGGGGCTAAAGCAATAACAATAGCAGCACCTGAGCGGCGATAATCTTGCCAATGATAGTGGTGGGATACACCGTTGCCCAGCCGCGCCCAGCGAGCTCCGTGCCGGTTTGGCCCCGGATATAGGCAAATACTGCCGGGTTCGTGGTCATGCCGGCCGCACAGCCCATGGCCTCGTCCCACTTCAAGCGCAACACTAGCATGCCGATGACGCCGATAAGGATGGCCGATACCAAGGTAATGATAAAGCCAACGCCGATGATGGTCAGCGAGGACGGATCTGTCAGGGCATCGCGGAACGATGCGCCTGCCGATGTCCCCACGCCCGCCAGGAAGAGCGTCAGCCCCAGGTTCGAAAGTGTTTCCCTGGTATGGAAGGGCATCTGCCAATTGATGGGGCCGGTGCGGTTCAGGTAGCCGAGGATGAGGCCGACCACGACGGGACCGCCACCAAAGCCCAGCTGCAGGGTCGATCCGCCCGGCATAGGGATGGGGATAAGGCCCAGCAACATACCCAGGGTCAGACCGATGGACATGGATAGGAGGTCAGCGTTGCCAAGCGCCGATTCGGAATCGCCCAAGTACTTGCGCACCGCGCGCACGTGGTGCGAGCTACACACCACGCGCACGCGGTCGGAGTAATTCAGCACCATATCCGGGTGCGGGACCTCATCGCTATCGCCCTTGCGCACGCGGGCGATAATAAAGCCGTGCTCGAGCGCATCGATATCGCGGATGCGCTTTCCCGCCACCTTCGGGTTCGACACGGTCACACGCTTATATTGCAAGCCCGCCTCTGGGGTGAGCTCGACGGGGTATTCCTCACCGAGCACCTCGATGGCACCGGCGACGTCTTTTTCGGAGCCATTAATAAGGAATGCCTCGCCCTTGCGCAGGGGCATATCCGGCTGTGCCAGACGGTGATTTTCCATATCGGAGATCTCGCGGGTGGCCACCACACTATGTCCGGTTACTTGGTACAGGTGCCCGGCCGTATCCGGGAAGTCTTTGGTCAGCCGCACGCCTTTGGCTACCAGTGGAGCGGGAATCATCCCCTCTTCCTTGGCGTCCGCCTCGTGGTCTACCTTGAGAACCTTCGCGCCGATGGCGGCGACCAGGATCGCGCCGATAACCGCGCCTGGATAAGCCAGCGAATAGCCGACGACTGGGGTGGAATTGCCCAGCATATCCACCACAGCCGCCATACCTGGCGTGGACGACAGCGAACCGGCAAACATACCGGCGGCCACATCGGTTTCGAGGCCGAATACGCGGATGAGCCCGAAACCCACGCCGACCAACAGGACCAACATGCCGATCATAAAGACGGTCAGCTTCCAGCCACGGGTAGCAAATTCGCGGACGAACGACGGCCCGAAATTAAGGCCAATGGCATAAACAAAAATGGCCAAGCCGAATTGATACACCAGCGGTGGAATCTGGATATCCGGATTGGCGGTAGAAAGCCCGAGCGCCACGAACATCGCTGCCGCGGCGCCAAGAGAGATGCCAAAGAATTTGATTTTGCCGATGGCCAAACCAATGGCCATGATGGCAAAAAGGGCGAGCAGAGGACTAGAGGCTAGGAGATCTAACACCCTTTAAGGATCCCGCACCTTAAATACCTAAAGCAACTTGACGCCCTAAGATGTCCATCACTTATACCTTGAAATTAATGAGACCTAGCTAATCATTGTGTCGCCACGACCAGCTAACGCGCCGCACGTCCTCATCTGCGTCGGCAAACTCCGCCGGTTCGCGGTCGATGCTGACAAAGAGGTACCTATCTGCGATCTGCTCGATGAGGCCGCCGCCCCATTCGGCGACGACGACGGCATCGGCAAGCTCGGTATCCAAATCCAAGGCATCCAGCTCCCCCAGGGGATCGCCGGAATTGGCCCCGCCCTCATCCAAGAGGCGGTAGGCGTCCACGTGCACTAGGTCCGGTCCCCCAACCCGGGAGCGGTGCACGCGGGCGATGACGAATGTGGGCGAGGTAATCCGGCCCTTGACCTGCATGCCCTGCGCAATCCCCTGGGTGAAGGTGGTCTTCCCCGCACCCAATGGGCCGTCCAGGATAACGACATCGTCGGCTTCTAGCGCGGCGCCCAGTTCCTTGCCGCAGGCGTGGGTCTGTTCCACCGTTGCGAGATCGCGGGTTCCAGACTCCGGAAAATTACTGCGCATCGGCCTCTCCTATATATTCGCGTTCGGTGCGGCCGGTGGGCCGGCACACCACTTCATAGTTGATGGTGCCCACGGCATCAGCAAGCTCGGTGGCAGACATGCCACCCTGTCCAAAGATGGTGACCTCATCACCGGGGGCAATACCGTGCGGGTTATCTCCTAGATCCACCACTATTTGGTCCATGCACACCCGGCCTACCTGGGGATAAAGCCGCCCGCTGATGCCCACCTGAAGGTGGCCCTGGTACGCCCGCGGCAGGCCATCGGCATAGCCACAATCCACCGTGGCTAGGAAACCCGGCTTATCCGCGCTCCAGGTACGCCCGTAACTGGTGGCCTCACCCTTATCGATCGGCTTAAGCCCAAAGACGGTTCCGGACCACGTCATTGCAGGGCACAATCCATGGTCCCGCCCCGCGATGGGCTCGAGCCCATAGCACGCGATACCCACCCGCACCTGCTCAAAGTGCGCCGATGGGCGCGAGAGCGTGGCCGGCGAATTAGCCAAATGATTGACCGTACACTCCAGACCCGCCGCGTGCGCCGCATCCAGGGCGCGCCGAAACTCTTCTTCCTGGGTGTCATTATGCGCGTTATCCGGATCGTCGGCGCAGGCAAAGTGGGACATGAGGCCTAGGACGGTGATATGCGGGGCATCCCGCAGCAGCGCAAAGACCTCGTCCCAGTCCGCCTTATCCACCCCGGAGCGGTGCATTCCGGTTTCAACCTTGATATAGATTTCGGCGGGAATCTCTGCTTCTACCAGCTTCTGCGCCTGCGCCGGGGAATTGACCGCAATCTGGATGCCAGAGGCTAGGGCCTCTTCAAGCACCTGATCCGACTGCCAGATCCACGCCGCAATGGGCGAATACACACCCATACGCCGCAGCTGCACGGCTTCTGTCAGCGTGGCGACGCCAATAGAATCCGCCCCTGCTTCCAGCATCACGGGCACGACCCTTTCTGCCCCGTGCCCGTAAGCATCCGCCTTCACCACGCACATCAGCTTGACGTCTGGGCCGATCTTCTCCTTAATCAGCCGCACATTATGCGCGATGGCAGCAAGGTCAATTGTGGTTTTCAGCATGCCACTATTGTGCCACTTTCCACCCGCGCGCTGAATTTACTGCAGATACGCATAAACCCCTCCCCCGCCCGTGCAAGCAAGGGTGAGAAAGGGGCTTGAGGCGCCGGAAAGGTTATTCCACGGTCACGGACTTAGCCAGGTTGCGCGGCTGGTCAACGTCATAGCCCTTGGACTTTGCCACGTGTGCGGCAAAGATCTGCAGGGGCACCGTAGCAAGCAGCGGCTGCATCAACGTCGGCGCCTTTGGCACGCGGATGACGTGGTTAGCGTAATCCTCTACCGCGGTATCGTCTTCTTCTGCGATCACGATGGTAATGGCACCGCGGGCGCGGATTTCCTGGATATTGGATACCACCTTGGAGTGCAGCGAATCGCGCCCGCGCGGGGAGGGCACGATGACAAAGACCGGCTGCCCCTCCTCAATCAGCGCGATCGGGCCGTGCTTGAGCTCGCCGGCGGCAAAGCCTTCTGCGTGCAGGTAAGCGATCTCCTTGAGTTTCAGCGCGCCTTCAAGAGCAACCGGGAAGCCTACGTGGCGGCCCAAGAAGAGCACGGATTCCGCATCCTTCATGGAGTTAGCCAGGCCGGCTACTTGCTCTTCTTCATCGATAACGCTTTGTACCTTGTCCGGCATATTGCGCAGCTCAGCAAGAACTCCCTGAATCTCATCGGAGAACATATTCCCGCGCAGCTGTGCCAAGTACAGGCCCAGCAGGTAGGTCGCGGTAATCTGCGCCAAGAAAGCCTTGGTGGAGGCCACCGCGATTTCGGGCCCCGCGTGGGTGTAGAGCGCCGCATCGGATTCGCGCGGAATGGACGAGCCCTGCGTATTGCAGATGGCGATGACCTTCGCGCCCTGCTGGCGGGCGTGGCGCACGGCCATCAGGGTATCCATGGTCTCGCCGGACTGGGACAAGGCCACGACCAAGGTCTTCTCGTTGACGATCGGATCGCGGTAGCGGAACTCGTGGGCGAGCTCGACCTCGGTGGGGATGCGGCACCAGTGCTCGATGGCGTACCGCGCCACATGCCCGGCATAGGCCGCCGTGCCGCAGGCGATCACGATGATCTTATCGATGGACTTCAAGACCGACTCATCGATGCGCAAGTCATCCAAGGTCAGCTGGCCCTGCTCATCAAAGCGGCCCAACAGGGTATCGCGCACGGCGGCAGGCTGGTCGTGGATTTCCTTTTCCATGAAGGAATCAAAGCCACCCTTTTCAGCGGCGGCCGCGTCCCACTTGATCTCAAAGGACTTGCCCTCGGTGGGGTTGCCGTCGTAGTCAGTAATGACGACATCATCAGCGGTGATGGTGACCACCTGGTCATTGTCCATTTCCACTGCGGACTTGGTGTAGTCAATAAAGCCCGATACGTCAGAGCCCAAGAAGTTCTCGCCCTCACCCAAGCCGATGACCAAGGGCGAATCGCGGCGGGCAGCAACGATGCGATCCGGCTGGTCAGCGTGAATAGCCAGCAGGGTAAACGCACCGTCGAGGCGCTTAGCGGTCAGCTGCATTGCCTTGGTGAGGTCACCGGCGGCGTCGTTGTGGAAAACATCGCCAAGCAAGGCCGCGGCAACTTCAGTATCGGTTTCAGAAACGAAGTTGTAGCCCTTGTTCAAGAGCTCAGTCCGCAGCTCCGCGAAGTTTTCGATGATGCCGTTGTGCACCACGGCCAGCTTGCCACCGTCAACGACGTGCGGGTGTGCATTGAGATCGGTCGGACCACCGTGGGTGGCCCAACGGGTGTGCCCGATTCCCAAAACGGAATCCTTCAACGGACGAGCTGCGATCTCATCATCCAAGGCAGCAACCTTGCCCGCCTTCTTCCGCCAACCGATTTCCCCATCGGCGTACATCGCCACACCAGCGGAGTCATAGCCGCGGTATTCCAGTCTGTGCAGACCTTCCACGACTACATCCAGAGCGAAGTATTCGCGGTCACCGCTAGCGTGACCAACATATCCAACAATTCCACACATAAAAAGGAATCCTACCTCATTGGTCAACACGAACCGAGGGTTGGACTAGGGCCTGTTATTTATGACCGCATACTAATTCGGGCCGTTTATAGTTACCGAAAACTGGCCTGCACACCGCTAGTTTTTGCCCGTTCGGTGAGCAGCCCTCCCGCGCTGCAGCTGACCGGGTTGTGGGAGAGAAGGGGCATCGGCAAGCAGCCGCGCCCCTTCCCTGCCGGACCGTTAGCGGGTAGCGCGCTCCAGCATCTCCAGGACATGGTGGTAATCCTCGCCGGTGGCGCGGGACATGCCCAGCTCACACGTGCGGTTGGTCGAAGCGTGATACTGCGCCCCCAGCTCCGTGACCTGGGCGGCCTCGGCGCGGGTGGCGGACTCCGTGAGCTCTGGGTGGAGCATGCCGCGGTCGCCGGCATAACCACAGCAATTCCAGGCGGTGGGGATATGCACCTCCGTAGCTGCGGCCCGGGCGACCTTTTCCACATCGCCCATCATGCCGAGCTGGAACGCCGAACAGGTCGGGTGAATCGTCATAGACTCCACCGGCTGGGTGGTCTCGAGGCGCGGTAGCAGCGTATCGGCGGTAAAGCTCAGCGCATCGATGACGGTAATGCCAATGGATTCCAGCATCTCCTGGAAGCCCGCGGTACAGCTGGACGCGTCCACAATCACGGGAAGGCGGGCGTTATCGGTAGCCTCCATGATGCTCTCGCGCACGCGCTGCTCCATAATGTCGTGGCCCTTGCGCATGCCCTTTGAGGACCATGGCGTTCCACAGCAGAGCTTTTCGATGCCCTTGGGAACCTCCAGCGCTATCCCCGCCCGCTCCAAGACGGTAACGAAGGCTTCCGTCGCTCCCATGCCTTCGCCTTGCGGGGCGAACATGGAGTTTACGCAGGCTGGAAGGTAGATTCCCGAGGTCTCAGCGTAGCGATCGCCCACGCGCCCGGCCAGGCGCTCGCGGGACTTGCCGCCCTTACCTAACTCCGGTTGGTATCCCGGCACAGAATCGGGGCCGACGAGCGAGCGGGCCACATCGGTGACCTTCGTGACCAGCTGCGCCGGCAGCATATGCGCGCCGGTCAGCGCCGTTGCCGCACCGCGGCTAGTAACCTGCCAATTCTTGGCGGCAGTGGACCAGACCTTTTCTTCTGCGGCCCCGGCCTTCTCGTGGCGCAGCTTCTTGATAAATTTACCGGTATCAATGCCCACCGGGCAGGCGGTTAAGCACATGGAATCCACGGCGCACGTATCGATGCCCATGTACTCATAAGCCTCATCAAGTTCTGCAACCAAGTGCGCATCGCCACTTTCCTGCGCCCGCTGGCGGGCACGACGCACCACGATGCGCTGGCGCGGGGTCAAGGTGAGATCCCTGGACGGGCAGACCGGCTCGCAATAGCCGCACTCAACGCACGGGTCGATTTCCTCCTCCACCGTGGGGTTGAGCTTGATATTTGTAATGTGTGCATCGGGGTCATCGTCTAAGATGACGCCTGGGTTCATGGTCCCAGCGGGATCGCAGGCGCGCTTGAGCAACTGCATGACCTCGTAAAGCTCATCGCCGTACTGGCGGCGCACATACGGGGCCATGGCGCGGCCGGTACCGTGCTCGGCCTTGAGGTTTCCCTCCGCCGAAAGCACCAAGTCCACCATTTCCTCATTGAAGTTGTTATAACGGCCAATGGCGCTATCGCCTTCGAAGCGGTCCGTTAGAAGGAAGTGGATATTGCCATCTTTCGCGTGGCCGAAAATGACCGCATCATCGTAGGAATAGCGGGTAAAAAGCTCCTGCAAGGAAGAACAAGTATCGGCCAAATCCCCCACCGGCACCACAACGTCTTCCAAGAGCGCCGTGGTTCCTGAGGGCCTCGCTTCTGCCACCTGGGCATACAAGCCCTTGCGGAAGTTCCACGCGGCGGTGCGGGTGGGAATATCGGCAGAAAACTCCGCCGGCGATTGCAGGTCCAATTCGCGCAATAGGGACGAGCCCTTGTTTTCTTTTTCCCGCAGCTCCTCCTTGTCATCGGATTGGTACTCGATGAGCAGCGCGGCCTGTGAATCCACGTCGAATCCGGTAATGGCCTGCGGGACCTTATCAAAGCCTTGCCCCACGCGAATGGAGGCAGAATCCATCAGCTCCAGGGTGGCGGCACCGGTCTCCACCAAGGACGGCAATGCCTTCGTAGCGGCGGAGAGATTATTAAAGACCGCCACGGTAGTCGTCGTGAGGGAAGAGATGTGCACGGTACGAAAGACCGCTTCCGCGATAAACGCGAGCGTTCCTTCAGAGCCCACCAAAAGGTGCTCAAAAAGCTTGACGGGGCTATCAAAATCCAGGAAGGAATTAAGCCCGTAGCCCATCGTATTTTTCAGCTGGAAGTGGCGGCGGATGATATCTACTGATTCCTGGTTATCGCGCACGCGGCGCTGCAGGCGGATGAGCGTATCCACCAGCTCGGGTTCTTGCGCCTGAAATTGCCGGTCCGCATCCGCGTCCGCAGTATTGATCACCGTGCCTGAAGGCAAGACAAAGGTCAGCGATTCCAAGGTGTTGTAGGTATTAAACTCGGTGCCGCAGGCCATGCCGGAAGAATTATTCGCCACCACGCCTCCGATGGTGCAGGCCGCCTCGCTCGCCGGGTCCGGGCCGAGCTTGCGGTTGCGCAGCCCCAAACGCGCATTGACCTGGCGCACGGTTGCCCCTGGCTGCACGCGCACCCGCTTGCCGTCATCGAGGACTTCTATGCCCCGGAAATGCTTGCGCACATCCACCAGGTAGCCCTCGCCGGAGGCCTGGCCAGCCAAGGAGGTACCACCCGAGCGCAAGGTCACCGGAATACCGTGCTGCCGCCCCGCTTTGAAAATGGCAGCCACGTGTTCTGCCGAGCGCGCTTCAATCACGGCCTTCGGGGTGTAGAGGTAGTGCGAGGCATCGGAGGCATAGGCCACCCTGTCGATGATGCCGGTCTTTACCTCCGGCCCATCCTGCGAAAATAATTGGTCGATCTTAAGGGTGCCGGTAGTCATATGCGGCGACCTGCCTTCCCAGAGAAGCATAGAGAATGTTACCTAGTGCACATTTTCGCCTGCTTTCTCGCCGGCGCGCAAGTAAGGCAACCCATATAACTTCGGCGCCGCGCACCCCTTTTGGCCTCCGCGAATCCCCCGCATGTGCCACTCGCCACCCCTTGCCACCAGCACGGGGTGATCTTCATCTATCCTAGAATGCGTGTCTGCGAATTTGAATAAACACCTCGGAACATTATCGAAGCGTGGCCGCAACCGCGTGCTGGTTGGCGACCTCGATTATGCAGGTATTACCGGCAAGGTTTATACCCCTGCGGAAGGCCAAGGCCTGCCCGCCGTCGCCTTTGGCCACGACTGGATGCACAAAATCAAGGATTACCACGCCACGCTGCGCCACCTCGCCAGCTGGGGCATCGTCGTGGTCGCCCCCAATTCTGAGACCGGCATGTTCCCTGACCACCGCAACCTGTCTGCAGACATGGAATCTGCGTTGCAGATCGCCGCTGGGGTAAAACTCGGAACCGGCAATATTACCGTATCGCCGGGCAAGCTCGGCATGATTGGCCACGGCATGGGCGGCGGTACCGCGGTTTTGAGCGCGGTTGATAACCCGAAGGTCAAGGCCGTCGCGGCTATTTATCCCGCCGTGACCGCCCCGTCCGCCGTCGAGGCCGCCCGCAGCCTCGATACGCCGGGCCTAGTCATTGGCTCTGGTCGCGATGACATTTTCAATGCCGGAAACCCCGCCAAGCTGGCCTATAACTGGCGCGGCCAGGTGGCCTACCGGGCCATCGACAAGGGCACGCAGGCTGGCTTTAGCGAAGATCGCTTCCGCAAATTGGCCATCGGTTCCGGCGCCTTCCAATCCGGCCCCACCGAAATCGCCCGCGGCCTCGTCACCGGTTTCTTGCTCTCCACCCTTGCCGGCGAGTCCGCCTATGACGGCTTTGCGGATCCGGAGGCGAGTGCAAAGAAGGTAGAAAGCTTTACCGGCGATGAACTGGCCAAGCGCGCCGGCGTTTCCCGCGATGACTAAAAGCTAACTCGCTGAACTAGACCTTTCCACGTCGCAGCACAGATTTCACCTGCCCCGATGCGTTATTGCCACGCGTTGGGGCAGCAGCAT
This sequence comes from Corynebacterium sp. KPL2838, assembly GCF_040225455.1. Lineage (NCBI taxonomy): Bacteria > Bacillati > Actinomycetota > Actinomycetes > Mycobacteriales > Corynebacteriaceae > Corynebacterium > Corynebacterium sp. KPL2838. The sequence continues at coordinate 30,993 of NZ_JBEHFT010000011.1, forward strand.
TTCGGCGCCACGTTCCAGCAGCTGCTTGCCGATGCCCCATCGCATCACCTTCCCTTCCCCCATGCTGCTCATTTTTGGCCTGTTGGACGGCCTTGGCCGTGGACTTTTCTAGCTCGTCTTGGGCCTTAGCCAGGCTTTTTTCAAATTCCAACATGCGTCGCGCGGTGCGCTCGCGAAATCCCTGCGCGAATTCTGCAAAATCGTTATTCATTACCACTGCCCTGCCTTTCGTGCAGTCACGGATGGTTCGTCTGAGTCTGGCACTGGCGCAGGCTGGGAATCAGCCTCGGGAGCAGGAGTAGGTGCCGGGGCCGGTGGCTGTTCAGGTTCCGGTGCTGGCGCTGGTGCTGGCTCAGGTTGAGGCTGCGGCTCTGGCGCAGGTGCTCCAGCTCCAGCGGCTTCTGCTGCTTGCAGGTGCTGTACCTTTTCTGGTGGCGGGGCAGGCTCTTCCACCTGGGGAAGCTCCGGGGGTGGCTCAATTGTTCCGTCTTCCGGGCACGGTTCAGGCTCGGGTTCGGGTTGAGGCTCAGGTTCTGGGCACGGCTCCGGCTCCGGTTCCGGTTCTGGCTCTGGCTCAGGACAAGGTTCTGGTTCCGGCTCCGGTACGGGCTCGGGTTCCGGCTCAGGCGCAGGCTCCGGTCCTGGGGCCGGGCAATCGGCATCCGCGATATTTTCTAGGCATTCTGCAGCGCCCTCAATGATGAGGCCTACACCCACCAAAGCAATTCCTGCCCCAACGATTCCCAAGCTGCCGCTGCAGGAGGACTCGATGTCACAAGCTGCATCTTCTTCCACTGCAGCCGGTGCTGTTGGTTCCTCTTCGCACTCAGTATCCTCTGGCACAGGCTCAGGGACTGGGTCCTGTTCAGGCTGGGGTGCGGGTTGTTCCTGTTGTTCCGGTGGGCAATCTTGTGGTTTCGGTTCTGGTTCGGGCTTTGGATCTGGGTCCGCATGCGCCGGCGTGGTCGTGGATTCGGTCGGTTGAGGATCATTGTTCACCGAACCGCGGCACTGTTGGCACTGGCACTCGGAAGGATGCTGCTCAGGTGTGGGTTCAGGTGCTGGCTGTGGAGCCGGTGCTGGCTTTGGATCTGGTAGTGGTGCCGGTTTCGGATCTGGCTTTGGTTCCGGCATCGGCTCCGGCTTGGGCGGGCATTCAGCGGTGGAAGCGGGCTGCGTTGGTTGCGCTGGCTGTGGCGGGTTGGTGGCGGTGTCGCCCCCGCCATTGGGCATCGGCCGCGTGGGGTCTGGCGTATCTGTGCACTTTTCCACCGGTGGTGGGCAGGAATCCTCCTCGGCCTCTGCTGGCTCGGGGCATTCCTCAGGCAGAGGACGATCGCAGACGCATTCGCACCGGGATTCGAACTCGTCGTAACAGGATTCAATGGCATCATCGCGGTCCCGGCACGTGCTGGCGATAGAGTCATTGGTGTCATCGATGATTTTCGAACCAATGGTAGACACGATGGGAATAATGAACTTGGCCAGCGGGTGTCTGGTAGCCACCATGGACAAGATATTGAGCAGTGGGATGACCGCAGAGATCAGCTCGGTCAGTGCGGTATCGGAGGTATCGACGACATCGGAAATAGCGCCCGAGCATTGCTTGGCAGAGTCCGTAAGCTGCCTGCCTTCATCACGGTGGATATCAAAGTCTTTTTGAATGCCCGCCAGGTGCTCGCGCAAGGTTCCATGGGCAATCTCAGAGTCATCCGTGCGCAGGAAATCCGCAAGCCCCTTCCCGCCGCCGTGCGGGAGATTTCCTCCCACCGCGGAGATGGTATGGCGCAGTATGTTTTGTGGGGCGATGCCATCTACCGCGCTGATGAGCTCACCTAGAAGCCCCAATGGCATGCTCGGACCGGAGTAATGTCCCAGGCAGGCCAATTGGAACTGCGAAATGGCGGCGGAATAATCCCCTAAAAGCGATTTAGTCAACGTACTCACTAGTCCACGGCCTTTCCGCTCTCTCCTGCAAAGGAGCGGCTAAAGCCGGCATCGTACGTGGCGAATGCGCGCATCTGATCGTGCGCTGCCTGACCTGTGGCAGAGATATTGTCTAAGCGCCACGTTCCATTGTCATGAATGCGCGCGAGGATGCTGCGTATGCGCTCCCCGTGGCCGGAAAAATTCCGCCCAGCCGAGGCAACGGGAAAGTCTGGAACATCGGCGCGGTGGGCTTGGCGCTGTTCATCGTTGGCGCTTATAGCTTGTTGTAGTGCGGACATCGCCTCTGCGGGGCGAAGAAAAACCTCAGACATCGGTATATATCCCCAAATCCATATGCGGTAAGTGTGCTCACCTTCATTGGACTGGGGTTTATACCAAATGGTTCCCGGTACTTCTTATTTTCCTGCCTATACCGAGGCGACGACGGCAGAAAGCCTACCCGCCACCTTGCGGGCATGTTCCTCTTCTGCAGCTTCCACCATGACGCGGAACAGCTCTTCGGTGCCAGAGGGTCGGAGCAGGACGCGGCCGGTTTCCCCGAGCTCTTCTTCTGCCTCCACAATGGCTTGTTTGACCTCGGCAGAATCCATGATCGCCGCCTTATTGGATACTGGAACGTTGATGAGCACCTGCGGCAATACGGTCATCACGGAGGCCAATTCCTTCAGGCTCTTTCCGGACTTGGCCATACGCGCCATGATGGAAAGGCCGGTGAGGGTGCCATCGCCGGTAGTGGAGTCATCGGGAAGCACGACGTGCCCGGATTGCTCGCCGCCCAGGGAGAAATCGCCGCGGTGGAGCTCTTCGAGCACATAGCGATCGCCCACCGCCGCGTGGCGGACCTCAATGCCTTGCTCCTCCATGGCAAGCGTCAGGCCCAAATTGGACATGACCGTGGCCACGAGCGTGTTAAAGCGCAGGTCATTGTCTTCCTTCATCCCTACTGCGAGCAAGGCCATGATCTGATCGCCATCGACGACATTGCCTTCGGCATCGACGGCGAGGCAGCGGTCCGCATCGCCATCGTGGGCAAGGCCCAAATCGGCACCATGCTCGAGCACCGCTGCCTGGGCTTTTTCAATATGGGTAGAGCCACAATTTTCGTTGATATTAAAGGCATTGGGCCGGTGGTAGATCGGGATGACCTCAGCGCCTGCTGCTTCATAGGCGCTCGGAGCAACCTTTGAGGCCGCGCCATTGGCCGTATCCACGACCACCTTAATGCCGCTCAAGTCAGCGGATACGACTTCCTTCAGGTGCGCTAGATAGCGCTCACGGCCATCGGGCGCCTCCGAGATAATGCGGCCCAGCTTGGTGCCCGTCGGGCCCTCCTCAACGAGGTTATCCATCGCGGCCTGAATCTTATCTTCCACACTATCCGGCAGCTTCTTGCCGCCAGCGGAGAAGAACTTAATGCCGTTATCTGGCATCGGGTTATGGGAGGCAGAGATCATCACGCCGAGATCTGCACCATAATCATCGGTCAAAAAGGCGATAGCTGGGGTAGGAAGCACCCCCACGCGCACAACGTCCACGCCGCGAGACGCCAAGCCTGCGGCGATAGCGGCATCGAGCATTTCGCCCGATACGCGGGGGTCACGGCCGATGATTGCCAAGGGGCGGCGCTCATAAGATTCGCGCTGCGCAGTAAAGACCTCTGCAGCCGCTTGTCCCAGCGTCAAGGCCAAAATGGGAGTCAGCTTTTTATTCGCGAGGCCGCGAACTCCATCGGTTCCAAATAGTCGAGTCATGCAGACAATTATGCCTTGTTAGTCCCACCCGTTGCATGTTTGGGGCATCGGCAAGCAGGCCAGTTGGGTAACCAACATCACGAAAAATGTCCTTGTGGTGAAAAGGAAAATTTACTTAAAGTCGTACTTTTTGGCATTTATATGAAATTATTAGCTAGGTTATACTTCACTCTTTTGCCCTAGAGAGGATCAACGATGAACGAACCTAGATCTTCAGGTGACAAGTCACCTGAAACTACCTCGCAGAAGGCTCGCTCAGCCATTGCTAAAGCCGCTTCTGGGGAACGCGCTATTCATCCAGCCCTCATTCCCGGAGTAAGTGTCGAAAACACCCGCGCAGATTTCAAGACCAATAAAACCGTCTTTGCGGTGGCCTTGGCATCAACAGTTGGCATTATCCTGTGGGCCATCATCGCCCCAGATAACCTGGCCAACACAGGAAGCACCATGCGGGCATGGGTCGTCCAAAACTTTGGATGGCTATTTACGATCATCATGATTGCCACCACGGCATTCCTGCTGACGATCGCCATCGCCCCAACCGGCAAAATTAAGCTCGGCGCCGATGATTCCAAGCCTGATTTCTCCCGGAACGCCTGGATCGCCATGCTCTTTGCCGCCGGTATGGGAATCGGCTTGGTCTTCTACGGCCCGATGGAGCCACTTGCCCTATTCTTGACTCCACCGCCGTATCTCTCCACCGCCGTATCTCTCCAGTGTCGAATCCGGCAGCCAAGAAGCCACCCTTCCTGCCTTTGCCCAGGCGGTTCTGCACCACGCTACGTTGCCGTGGATGATCTTCGCGCTGGTGGGCGGCGCGCTTGCCTATGCTGCTTATCGACGCGGCCGCATCCCGCTCATTTCCTCGCTATTTGAACCCCTCATTACGGATTCGAATAACCGGGTATTTGGAAAGATCGTCGATATCTTCGCAGTGTTGGTCACCCTCTTCGGCACGGCGACCTCGCTGGGTATCGGTGCCCTGCAGATCCGTACGGGTACCTCTATCCTTACCGGCAAGCCCCTCGAAGGCAACGGAATCATGGTGGTGATCATTACGATCCTCACCATCCTTTTCATTCTTTCCGCAATGTCCGGCATCAAGCGCGGCATCCGCATCCTGTCCAATATCAACATGGGCCTGGTCATCGGACTCGCGGTCTTCGTGCTCATCACTGGGCCGACGCTCTACATTCTGGACCTGCTTCCCGCCTCCCTGCTGCAGTTCTTCAAGCACTTCGAAGACATGATGTCCCTGTCGGCCTCCCAGGGTGAACCGGAAAAGGAATTCGTCACCGCATGGACCATGCTGTACTGGGCGTGGTGGATTTCTTGGTCGCCCTTCGTCGGCATGTTCATCGCGAAGATTTCCCGCGGGCGCACCATTCGCGAATTCGTCTTCGTCATCATGCTCGTGCCCACCACCCTTTCGCTTTTCTGGTACGTCATCTTTGGTGCCACCGCAATCAAGACCCACCTGGACGGAGACGGAATCGAGATCGAAGGTTCCGGCGAGAATGTGATGTTCGATCTCATGAGATCGCTACCGCTCTCTAGCATCACCACGGTCATCGTCCTCCTCGCTGTGGTGGTCTTCTTCAATACGGCTGCTGACTCCGCTACCAACGTCATGGGCTCCATGTCCCAATCAGGTCGACCAATCCCCTCGACGTCGATTTCCGTTATTTGGGGCGTTGCCCTGGGTGGCATTTCCTTGTCCCTGCTGCTCATCGCCGGCAAGGATGCCCTGAGCGGCCTGCAATCCATCATGGTCTCCAGTTCGCTGCCGTTTACCTTCATCCTCATCGGCATCATGGTGGCCTGGGGCAAGGACTTGGCACGCGATCCTGCAATACTGCGCAGGAAATATGCCCATGCCGCCATTGAGCGCGGCACCCACTTGGGCCTCCAAGAACACAATGGCGACTTCGTCTTCAGCTCTTCTGCCGTTCCAGAAAACCACGGTGCTGGGGCTGAAATTGAAAACGATGACCCGTACCTCCACGAGTGGTACACCATCAACGCATCGGATGAGTACCTCGCAGAGCAGGCAGCCCTCCGCGAAGAGCGCCGCGCCGAGCTCAAGGACTTTGCACAGAAGAAAATCAAGGGCAAGGACGCAGAAGACGATGAATAATCTCCCTGCCTAACCGGCCTTCTCCTCTAGGCTCTAGGTCCCTAGCCTGCCTCCATCGCGCTGCGCATTAGCGCTCACCGCGATGAGAGGCGGGCTTTTCTCTGTCCCTACAGTCCGTGGCGCGCTGCGGCGTGCGAGCGCTTCATCGCGACCCGAGCTGAGCGCCTTTGTCTCGCGCAAGGCTAAGCCTCAAGAGGCCGGCCAGGCGGGGTTTGGCCGGCCCAACCGAAAGGGACACCGCCAAGAGCGATAAAACGACAATGCCGCCGCCTCCCAGAATGGGAAGCAGCGGCAATGTATGGCGCTTGCGCGCGCAGTAGAAGCGAGATTAACGCTTGGAGTACTGCGGTGCGCGACGTGCCTTGTGCAGACCAGCCTTCTTACGCTCAACTGCACGAGCGTCACGGGTGAGCAAACCAGCCTTCTTCAGGGCGGAGCGATCAGCCGGGTTGTAGATGTTGAGTGCACGAGCGATAGCCAGGCGCAGGGCACCGGACTGACCGGTTGGGCCACCACCGTTAACGGTGACCTTCAGGTCAAACTGGTTCTCACGGTCCAGCAGGGTCAGCGGGGTGAGGATGTCCTGCTGGTGCAGCTTATTCGGGAAGTACTCAGCGAACTCGCGGCCGTTGACCACGATCTGGCCGGAGCCAGCAACGAGGCGAACGCGAGCGACGGCGCGCTTACGGCGACCGACGGTCTGAATTGGGCCCTCGTGAACCGGAGCAGCGGCCTCAACCTCTGCCTCGGTCTCAGCGTTGGCGCTAGCCAACGAATCACCGATGGTGTTGGTGAACTCTTCGGTAGCGGCGCTTGCTGCAGCGATGTCAGCAGCCTCGGCTACATTGTTGTCGATGTTCTGCTCAGCCATTACTGTGCCACCTGCTTAAACTCGAAGGTTTCCGGCTTCTGACCGGCGTACGGGTGCTCATCGCCTGCGAAGACGTGCAGCTTCTTGATGGAAGCGCGGGAGAGCTTGTTGTGCGGCATCATGCCGGCAACAGATTCTTCGATAACGCGGACCGGGTTGGCGTCCAAAGACTGACCCAGGGTCATGGACTTCAGACCGCCCGGGTAACCGGAGTGGCGGTAGCGCATTTCGCGGTCGCGCTTGGTGGAAGAAACGTGAATCTTGTCAGCGTTGATGATGATGACGTGGTCACCGGTGTCAACGTTGGGCGCGAACTGTGGCTTGTGCTTGCCGCGCAGCAGGTCTGCCACGGTGGAAGCAAGCTTGCCCAGCACCACGTCAGTAGCATCGATGACGTACCACTTGCGGGTGATGTCACCGCTCTTTGGGTGGAAAGTAGACAAAATGACTCCTTGAAAGTCTGTCTCGGAACTGCCGGCCAGCGCTAAGCATCCATTCGCTTCCCAACAGCGGCCGGTGGAGACCTGCGGGAAGCGCTTCGCCAGCTGCTTGCCGACGAGCGAACACATAGGGCTACAACTTTAGCTGCTGCCGGAGTAAAAGACCAAAACGCCGAAACCGGTACCTTCTCAGAAAGAAAAGGTACCGGTAAAAGAGATTCTAGGCGGCAGTTTCTGTGGTTGATTTCTGCGGTTAGCTTCCGTGATTAGCGCGGTGAGGGGACGGCGGCTGCGTTCGCCTCCTGCCGGATGGATACGGGCACAGGCACCGCTCGTCCCTCCTACCGCGCTTGAAGAAGCAGGCTAGTTAGATACCGCCAACAGTGCCTTAGCCCCAGCTAGCGGCGGCGCGACGGTTGACATCGCTCATAGCGTCATTGCCCTGAGAGACGGTCTTGGAGATGGTTGCCAGCACAGTATTGAGTTCTTGTGCCGCCTTATCCCACTTGGCCTGCGCCTGGTTATAAGCCACTGCGGATTCACCTTCCCAGGTGCTCACCATGGGCTGGAGGCGGGATTTGAGGTCAGCCAAGGTGCTGTTGATGCGGCCGGAGGTGGCGTTGATATCAGCTGCGGCAGAAGAGATGGCGCCGAATTGGTACTTGATCTCGGACATGTGGAAAATGGTTCCTTTCGAAATTGCTGGTGGAGGTGGCTGGGTTACAGGGCTAGGCCGCCGCCAACATTGGAGAAGGCCTGAGTGTTTTCGGCTTCGACGTTGTCAAAGTTGCGGGCATTGCTGCGGATGTTTTCAGAAATCGAGGTCAATGCCTCGCGCAGCTGCTGTGCGGAGGTGTTGTAGCGCTGCATCAAGTTATCGAATGAAACCTGCGCCTGGCCGGCCCAGCTGCCGCGGACAGAATCCACTACACCCTGTAGGCGGGTGAGCTCGCCTTGGACTTCGTCATTGGTGTTATCCACACGGCCGGCAGTGGAGACCATGACATCGGCTTGTGTCTTAAAAGTCTGAGACATAACAGTGCGCCCCTCCTTAGGGCGGGAAGAGATGTTGAGTGTGTTTTCCCCCGAAAAAGCTTCTGTGCTTTCTCACCGTTATTGGACTGAGCTCAGGGCCATATGGTTCCCAGTAAGTTAAAACTTTTCTGTTTATTTCTTACTCAGGGACTCGGTGGCCATCCGGCACGCGGCTTTTTGCACGGCATTGGCGTTATGACGGGTATGGCACCCCACCGACATGTGGTGTCCGGTATCTTCCCAGATGGTCCATTCCACAACGGAGCCATCGCCGGGGTCTTCTATATAGTGCAAACGCCCTGCGTCCTCGGATACATCGCGCAGTTCCGGATCCCTATCCACCTGCGCTTTTATTTCATCAAAGAGCGCCTTGGCCGGAACGTTAAAAAGCGAGTCCGACGCTAAGAGGATCCTTAAATCAGGGTCTTTTCCTGAGGCGGTAACCAGTCCTTCCTCCACGGTGGCTTGAAATCCGGTGGGAAGGACAACGGAGAGCCCTTCAATATCGAGGCGTTTTTCGCCTGGGTTGAGCCCGCCATCGCTGCCATCGCTACCACCGGTTTCTTCCGCCGGCACGGATTCGGCGGCACTCGCAGCGGTGGTGCTTCCGGCAGTAGTACCGGTCTCGCCATCGTCTTCATCATTAGACGCATTCGCGCCCATAGCCCACCACGAGGCCCCAACGACGGCAAGAATCACCACGACGATCGCGACGTGGAACATATCGATGGCACCTATCCAACCGCGCAGCTTATCGCCCCACCGCGTGCCTGCTTCCTGCCCCTTGCCTGCTCGCGGGCCAGTTCCAGTTCCGGCTCCGGGTCCGGCTTCAGTCCCTGCCTCCGGAGCCGCTTCCGCGCGTTCCATGGGGACATCCATCTGGGCGGTGGGCGCGGATTCTGGGGCGGCCGCAACCGATTCAGTACCTCGTGCTGGAGTTGATTCCGCTGCGTGCGACACATCCTGCTGCTGCACGCGGGCGCCGGCTACATCGAGCTGGCGGGTCAGGATGGTCACCGCTTCCCGGGAGATAGCGGTGCCCGAGGGATCCGCGATGACGGATATGTCCACGTCCGGCCAAGCTGATCCGGCGATCTTCGCAATCTGGTCCATGACGTGGCCTAAGGCCTTGCCTTCTACGATGCCGGTTCCAGCGAGATCGTAGCGGTACACGGTTTCCGGGCCTTCAAAGACGGTGGCCGCATCCATGACGGTCACCGTAATTGTTGCCGGTGGCGCGGATGTAGGCGTATCTGTAGACATTTATTCTTTTCCTTCCCCATAGACCACCTGGGCAATTCCCAGGTTTTCGCCGCGGATGCTCCACTGCCCGCGCCCGGGCGGCTGGTGGCTGGGCTTGAGCCCAAAGATGGTGCCTTCGTCGCGGTCGGCATCGAAAAGCAGGAATGCTGGCTGCAGGTCGCGCACCGCGGAAAAGAATTGGCCAAACAGCGCCCGTCCGATGCCGCCGGATTTTCGGGCGATTACCATGTGCAAGCCGATGTCCCGCGCGTGCGGCAGGAGATCGATTAAGGGTGCCAGCGCGATATCGCTCACCAAGTCCGCATCATCAATCACCACATAAATATCCGGACCCTCCCACCAATCGCGGGCGGCGAGTTGCTCTGGGGTGATATCCGGCCCTGGCAAGCGTTGTTCCAGCGTGCGCACGGTATTGACGATTGCCTCCTGCGCACTTGATTGCGTCGCGGCATAGGCCGCCACCATGTCCTGATCCAGCGTGCCCAGGTGAGCACGGCGCTGATCGATGACCACCAGTCGCGCCTCCTCCCGCGGAAGGCTACTAACCCCGCGCATTATCTGTGCCAAGAAATTGGACTTGCCGCAGCCCTGGGCGCCGATGGCAACTAGGTGCGGTTCGCGCTCCGGATTCCACGCCAAAGTGGAAAGGTCGCGCCCGCCGATGCCCCACGGGATGCCACCAGTAGGTGCTTCGCCATGGGCGGCGAGCGCCTCTGGGGTTAGAACCGCGGGCAGCATCTTCAACCGCGGTGTGGGAACGGCGTTAGCATGCACGCGGCAGATATGGGCAATGTCTTGATTCGAGGTGTGGGCGAGCAGCATATTTTCGCCGGCCTGTGTCAGTCCCCTGCCCGGCGCGCTGGGCAGTTTTTGCTGCAGCTTGCGGTCAATGAGGGAATCGAGCGCCTCACCCAAGCGCAGCTCGAGGCGGTGGGCTATGAGATCCCTAATCGCCGGGCGCATCGTGGTCCACCGGGAGGTCGCGATGACGACGTGGACATTGGCGGAGGCGCCGTCCGCAACGATATCCGTGATGGACTCAGCTATATCCTCAAACTCCGCGTTGGACGGGCCGATGTGGTGCCAGCCGTCGATAATCAAGAAGGTCTCGCGCGATTCCGGACGGCGAATAAACCCGGCGACCTCGTCTACGATGCGGCGGATCTTCTCGCCTTCCTCGCGCCCGGCTACCCCGGCAACGTGCGGTAGCCGGTCTAGGGCGGTTAGCTGCCCGCCGCCCAAGTCGATGACGTAAAAGCGGATATCTTCCGGCCACAGGTGCAGCGCCAGGGAGGAGACTATCGTCCGCAGCGCGCCAGACTTGCCGGATTGCGGTCCCCCGCACAAGGCAAGGTGGCCGCCGTGTTGGTGAAAATCGATGACTAATTGGTCTTGCCGCTGGTAGTAGGGTCTATCGATGATCCCAATTGGCGCAGACAGTTCCGCTGCGGTGGACTCCGCGCCCTCCATATCGAGGGACGATAGTTCAATAACCGGTGGCAGCGGAGGTAGCCAGATGCGGTGGGCCTCTTGGCCGCGTGCGGCAGCCTCTTCGCCGGCGGCGCGAACCACCTCAGTAAGAACCGATGTGGATTCATCCATTACCACCGCAGGAGAATTCTGTACAGCGGCATCGTCCTTCGCCCATCCCGTAAAAAGCTCCACCCGGCGCGGCGGGCCGGATTGATTACCTTCCAGGTCCGTGGCCGCGTGCATCCCCGCGCCAGGTGCAGCCCGGCGCGCGAGCGGCCCTGATACGTAGGAGGCCTGAAACCGGGTGAGTTCCTCGGCATCGGATTTCAGGTAGCCGGCGCCGGGTTGGCCGGGGAGATGATACGCGTCGGTCACGCCAAGGACCTGGCGGGATTCGGCGGAGGAAAAGGTTTTGAGGCCGATTCTGTAGGACAAGTGGGAATCTAGCCCCCGCAATCGCCCTTCCTCGAGCCTTTGGGAGGCCAAAAGCAGGTGCACGTGGAGGCTGCGCCCCAGGCGCCCAACGGCAACGAAAAGCTCGGCGAAGTCGGGGTGTTGGCCCAAGAGCTCGGAAAATTCGTCCACGACGATGACCAGCGCCGGTAAGGGTCCGTAGTCCCGCACGGCATCTGCAGAGGCATTGTACTCGCCCACATTGGCAAAGTTGCCGGCGGTGCGCAGGAGCTCTTGACGGCGGTTCATCTCCCCGGAAATGGCGTCATACATGCGCTCTACCAGGGTGGATTCCTCTTCAAGGTTGGTAATGACCGCGGAGGTATGCGGCAGGCGGTCACAGCCTAGGAAGGTCGCACCACCCTTAAAATCCACCAGCACCAAATTGAGTTCATCTGGGCTATGCGTGGCCGCCAGTGCGGTCACCAGGGTGCGCAGGAGCTCAGACTTGCCACTGCCCGTTGCCCCGATGCACAGGCCATGTGGACCCATTCCCCCATGCGCGGATTCTTTGAGATCCACGGTCACCGGCTGCCCAATGGAATCGATGCCGATGGGCACCATGAGCCGAGAGGTGCCGTCGCGCCCGTGCCACATGCCGCTTGCGGCCAACTCATCCACGCCGCTATAACCAAGCAGCCCCAGCAAATCATTGCCCCGGCGCCCGGAGGTGCTATCGGGTCGGCGAAAGACCGCCATCCGGCGGGCCATAATCGTGGCCGCGGCAGTGCCCAAATAATCGGGTGTGCCCAGTTCTTCCACGCCCGCGGCCGTCACCGCCTGCAGGGTATCCGCCGCGACGAGGCACAAGCCCTCTTGTTCTGCGCGCAGGCTCAACGCAGACGATGGCGCACCGCCTACCTCAATGACGGTGGTATAGGAATCGCCGTGGAAGAAGTCTTCGGTGCCGGTGGTCAGGAGGGCATCGACAAGCACAATGCGAAACCGCGCCTTGTCCGGCTCCCGGGTGTGCGGCAGCCATTTTAGCCACTCCCACTCGACGCCAATAGCCTCGATCCCGATGGTCTCGGGGCCGTGCGCCAGGGCTAACTGCATGACGAGGGCGCGCACCGTATCGCGAGCATTATCGCCGGTAAAGGATAAAAACCTAAAAGCCTGCAATTGGATAACCACCGGCATATCGGGCACGGTGCCCACCGCCTTGATGGCCTGGCGCATGCTCACCGCACAGACCGGGTCTAGGTCCTCGGTGGCACCGGAATCCGGGACGTTGATGGGCGTGCACAAGGTGGTGGGACCGGTGCCCACACGCACCTCCAAGGCATCTGGATCATCGGGCCCTCGCTCCCACATGCGCCGCGAGCCCACCAGCGGTTCCAGCCCTGCCGGATCCGGGTGTCGGTACAGCTCGTGCGCGCGCTGCGCACCGGCATTATCCAGGGCCTTTTCCCGCAGCGCCTTAATGTGACGCAAGTAAGTCCGCCGGGTTTCATCCGGGTCCTGCCCGCTATTTTGCGGCCCAAACATCATGGCCATGCTGGCCAGCATCATGAGCGGAAACATCAGGGATACCGGGCTGATATGCCGCGAGTCCCCCGCGCCCAGCACCATCAGCGCCACCATGCCCAACATTGCGGCAATCATCACGATGGGCAGTAGCAAGCGCACCAAGGGCACCGGCTGTGGGCGCACCGCTTCTGGAACTTCTTCTGACTCGATGGTGCCGGTGGGAAGCGGCGGTGGCGCGTCCCTGAGCGGCACGGTCAATGGCTCCACGATGTGGGTTTCCCCGATCCCAAGCATGGGTAAAATCCTCCCCCGATCCACACGCTTAGCGCTCTTGGCCCCCTGCCAAGATTCCCCGCGCTGCGGTGGACACGACGCCACCAGTAAGCCACAATATGTGGCATTGGGCAAGGGGGACGCCCACAATCATGAGACAATTCGGGGGAATTATGACCGCTCCAACGGCGCATCACCTGCGCCTTACCATCCGCATCCACGCAGATTCCTTCCACAAGGAAGCAGACGTAGCATTGCCGTTAAGCTCCAGCCTGGGCGAGCTCACGGCAGAACTTACTGACCTTGTCGATGCACCCGCGATCGCCTCGCCATGGCGCGCCAGCACGGCCTCCGGGCGCACCATCGACCTCACCGCACCGCTTGCCGCCACGCCGCTTACGGAAGGCTCCATCCTGGTGCTCGCCCCGCGCGAGGAGCGGCCCGCGCCCGTCATCCGCGATGCCGCCGAATCCCTTGCAGCCCAAAGCCACGACGACACCACTTGCGCCATCCCGATCGTCTGGGCGTGGACTGGCCTTGGTGCGGCCTTCGCCGTGGCCTGGGTGCTCTCGCTCCCGGCGGTGGCCTGCGCCGGGCTTGCCGTCGCGGCCTTCGTGCTCGCCCTGTGGACGCGCGCGCTATCCCTCGTCATGCTGACCCTGACGGCAGGGGCGGCGAGCGGATGGGCGCTTATTTCGCCCGCGCTTGCCGATGCCCCCTATGCCGCCCTCACCGCCAGCGCCACCCTCCTCGTGGCCTTATTAGCCTGCCACCTCACCCGGCTGAGCACCGTACGGATAACCTCTGGCGCGCTCACCATCGCCGGGTTAGTGCTCATAGCGGCCGTGAGCTACCTGCTTCCTGGACTGAGTGGAAATTCGGGCATCGGCACGAGCCACGGCACCGCGGCGGCCGCGGGCACCGTTATCGCTGGAGTCATTTTGCTTGCCACCGCCCCCGCGCTGACCATCGCCACCGCGGGGCTCAAGGTGCCGCAATTGCCCACCGCGGGCCAAGACCTCGCCGTCTCGGATGAGCGCCAGCCCGACGTAGCCGATCGCGCCACCCGCGCCGGGTACGCCTACGAGGGCATCTGCTGTGGAATCGCGCTTTGCCTCATTCCAGCGCTAATCGCGCTCAGTTTCACCGGCACGGGCACCCTCGTAGCCACAGACGGCACCGTAGGTGACGCGGGGTCCGCTGCTCCTACCATCGGCTCTCGCATCGCCGTGCTTTGCGGCACCGGTTTAACCGGGCTCGGCTTCGTCCAAGCGCTCTGCGTCTCTGTTGCCGGAACGGTGGTCATGCACGCCGCGCGTCACGGTCGCGTGCTTGCCCGCTGGGCGCTCATGCTCGTCGCCATGGTTGCTTGCCTCACTGCCTGTCTGTGCGCCGTGCACGCGATTGCCGCCGATGGGCTTGCCGGTGCCTGGGCGCCGACGGTGGTCGCCACTCTCCTGCTTGCCGCGATGCTCAGCGCCCCACTGTGGGCGGCCAAAATGAGCGAGGTGGAACCAACGACCATCGCCTGGTTTGAACGCCTTGAGTCCCTGACTATCGCCGCCTGCCTGCCGCTTGCCGCGCACCTCGCCGGGATCTTCGAGCTCATTCGGGGGCTGGGATAATGCACCACACTCACTCACGCCGTTCTTTTGCACTACCTAGGTTTAGCGGCAGTTCTGGAATTACTGCTTGCGCGCTTACCGCGTGTGTCCTCGCCGGAACCGGAGGCTTCATCACAGGAGCTCCCACCGCTCCCATCGCAAGCGCGCGGGAACCGGACCGGGAATGCGCCACCGCGCATCCATCTCCCCTAGCGCCAGAACCTTCCGAGGACCAGCGCGCCTACCGCTCCCAACTGCATTCCTTTGCCACGGGCCAAGGTGTAACGGTAGCCGTCATCGATACTGGGGTTGCCCATCACGAACAGCTGCCGAATCTTACTACAGGCGCGGACCTGGTCACTCCGGAAGAACCGGATCCGCACCGGGATTGCGACCTACACGGCACCGTCGTAGCCGGCGTCATCGCAGGCCACGATATCGGCATCGCCCCGCGCGCCGAGCTCCGCGCCATCCGCCAAACCAGCGCGCATTATCGCCAATACGGTGACACGGCCGGCGACGCCGATGAAGACAGCACCACCGGTTCACTCGACACGCTGGCCCGCGCCATCGAGCATGCCGTGGAAGACAACGCCCGGGTGATCAATATTTCCATCGTATCCTGCGTTCCAGAGAGTACCGCTCAACGCATCGATAGTTCCCGGTTAGATGAGGCACTTAACCGCGCAGAAGATGCCGGTGCCGTAGTCATCGCTGCCTCCGGCAATATTTCCTCCGGTACCTGCGAAGAAGGCGACCACGTCTTTCCCGCGGACTCACCGACCGTACTATCCATTAGCGCCCAAGAGGATGCCCACGCACTTGCAGAATACTCGCTCACGCCCGCCGATGGCCCACAACTATCCGCCCACGGATTTGTGCCGTTAGCGCTGAACCCCGCCGGTGGCTGGGCAGACGGAAAGAACCAAGAGGATTCCCTGGCGCAGTTCCACGGCACCTCCTTCGCAGCACCGGTAGTCAGCGGCACCGCCGCCTTAATAGCCGAGCGCTACCCAGACGCCAGCGCTGCCGATATACGCCAACGGCTCCTCTCTGCCGGCGAACCCGGCAACGGTTTCATCGATCCGCTCGCCGCCCTTACCCATATCGATGGCGAGTACGCCGCACCCGCGCGCGATCTCACCATCCAACCCACCAAAGAGGAACACTCCTCCGCAGCGAGCCGTGCCGGTTGGGTGCTCGGCGGGTTAGTCCTGCTGCTGACCGGCCTGGCGGTTGCCCGCGGGCTTCGCCGGCCCAAGTCCGCCTAGCGGCTGACCTGTAGTGCTTCGTCTCGGTCCAAGCGCGAGGCCTCTGGCAAAAGCCGGATGATTTCCCACGGAACCTCGGCTCCTATGCCAGTGCCGAGGGCCTCCAAGAGTTCTTTGTTATCGACCGCATGGCGCTGCCCCGTCGGCGAGACAACGTGATAGCCATGCCCGGTATCCACGCCAACTCCTCCGGCCGATAGCCCACCAAAACGATCCGCTACGCCTTCACCGGCGAGCGCTACCGTTCCGGGGTTCTCAGTCACCATCGCTGCCCCACCGTCGCTATCGGCACACATCCAGCCTTCATCTGGGTCAACGAAGTCGAAGGTGGTGGCGGGCAGGCGGAAGTTTAAGGGGGCATCGGCAAGCGCGCCTACCTCTTGTGGTGAGGCTTCTTTGCGCGTCGCACCGTAGCTAACCAGTATGTCAGCCTGAGTGGCGGAGAGCTCGGCGACGCCGTCGTCCGTCCGGGCCCACTGACCCTGCCCGGTATCCATAATGTCCGGCAGCGGATCGGGAAACGTAAGCGGCGGCTGCTCCGCAAAGGCATTGAGCAACTCCGCGGGGACGGGCCAGGAATGGGTGCTCCCGTCGATGCCAATCCCGCGGCGGATGACCCGGCCCTCCGTGCTCTGCGCATCGGGCAAGCGCACGCGCCCGTCCGCGGTGAGCAGCCACTGCACACCATCCGTTTCTGCGAGCGCGGCGCGCTCCTCCCCAAAACCCTCCTGCGGCGGATCCGCCACCACGATGACCTCTTCTTTGGCTACTTGTTGGCCATCGATGCTGGTGGGATTATCCGCGGGCTGCTCATCGTGCTCGGCAAGGCACGCCGCCCACGAGCGCTGCGGTGTCTCGCCCGGGGCAGCCAGATACCCGGGCGCATCCGAAATCCCCACCGGCGTGCCTAACGAGGCCTCGCGCAAATGCTCGTCCCCAATGGTCTGTGCCTCGGCCGCCTCGCCGGCGATAATCCGCGCGGAAGAGAGATTGTAGACGGGGTGATACGTATCGTTGACGTCCACGAAGAGCTGGCCCTGCTCCGAGCGCACGATGGGCGCATCCCCTGGCTGCGGGCTCGGCTGCAACCAGGCCAAAAGACCAGAGCCGACCGCCAAAAAGGCCACGCCTACTCCGCCGAACATCATCGCCTTGCGGCGGCGGGCCAGCGGATCGTGGATCATGCGGGTATCGCCCAATACGAGCCCGTGTTCCACGCGGCGGCGTAAAAATTTATGGCCCGAGACTTGGGCCTTGGTCGTTGGCAATGGACGTGCCATGAATTTCCCCCCGAAAATTCCCCGAAAAGTCTAAATAAACCCAGACCTCAGGCTAGCGCAGGCGCCACGGCCCTGCCACTTGGCAGCGTGTGCTCACAGAACGGTGCGCTTTTCTCGCGTCACGTCTGCCCGCGCGGACATTTCGCTGGGTTCCGGGTAATCCACCTGGACTAAAGACAGGCCCTTCGCTGGTGCCACCGGGATGCGGGAGGAGCGCTTTGTCTCCTGCCGCAAGGCCGCGGCGAAGTCGACGTTCCTGCGGCCTTCCCCAACACTTAAGCAACAACCCACTAAGGAGCGGACCATCGACCAGCAGAAGGCATCCGCGGTCACTCGGGCTTCAAAGAGCTGCGGTTCCTCCTGCGTCGATACATCCCGCCAGCTAAATTCCTGTAATTCGCGAATGGTGGTGGCATTTGGCTTGGCCTTGCAAAAGGCCGCAAAATCGTGCAAGCCCACCAAGACGTTGGCCGCGTCCTGCATGGCATCGATATCTATCGGTTTGAACCATTCGGCCGTATCGCGCGCCCTTGTCGGCAACGCACCCCGCTGGCTAGTGGTTATCCGGTACACATAATGCCTGCGCAGCGCGGAAAATCGGGCATCAAAACCGTCTGGCGCGAACTCGCAGCCATGCACCCGAACGTCTTCCGGCAACAACTTGGCAAGCCTGCGCACCAACTTCCCGGGATCATTTGCTACGGACCGTTGCTCCAGCATCTCCTGCGGCACATCCACGTGCGCCACCTGCCCGCGAGCATGGACGCCCGCATCCGTACGCCCAGCTACCGTCAGCGGTACCTCCGTGCGAGCGATCATTGCTAGCTGCTCCTCGAGCACGCCTTGGACGGTACGCAGTCCGCCCTTTTGCTTGGCCCAACCGTGAAAATCCGTGCCGTCATAGGCCAGATCTAACCGGAGCCGAACGAATCCTTCTGCTGGTCCCTCATCTGCGATCGGTGCTGCTTCAGTCATGGTGGACCTAATGCTACCGGAGGCATCGGCGAGTTCCCGAAATGTGCAACCTCTCCTGCTACACCTCCCCTGTCCGTTTTGAGCAGAAAATGCAATATCTGAAGGCCGTATTTGCTCAGTTATTGCAGTGGAGGATGCGCATAGGAGGTTGAGCGTAGGAGGTTGTACATAGGTGTCGTTGTGGATTGGAAGTTGCGGGGTCCGCTGCATGGCGAAGTCGCACGATCGAGCGGGACGAGGGAGTGGGACGACGGAGCGGGACGAGGGGGCGGGACGACGGAGTGGGACCAAGTACCCGAGGCTCCAAGTTCAAAACGACAAAAGCCGCCTCCCCTGTCTCTTCGTAAAGAGAATGGGAAGGCGGCGATTATGCGCTACATCTGCGAGTAGGGACTGCAATCCACGCAGGGCGTTAGGGCCTGCGCGAATTCAGTGGCCGAGGGAGATTACTTCTCCTCGGACTCCTCAGCAGAGGTGTTCTCAGCAGCGGTGTCCTCGGCCGGAGCTTCGGTCTCCGCAGCCTCGTCTGCCTGAGCTTCTTCAGCCTCAGCGGCCTTGGAAGCGGCAGCGCGGGTAGCGCGGTTAGCCTCGGAGGTCACGGTCTCCTCAAGAACGAGGGAGATCTGGGACATCGGGGCGTTGTCACCGGTGCGGTTGTCCAGCTTGATGGTGCGGGTGTAGCCACCCTCACGGTTCTCAAACTTCGGTGCAACCTCGTCGAACAGGTGAGAAACAACATCCTTGCGCGGGATGAGCTTCAGCACTGCGCGGCGGTCAGCAATCGTGCCGGACTTAGCCTTGGTGATGATCTTTTCGACGTACGGGCGAAGAACCTTCGCCTTGGCATCGGTGGTCTTGATGGCGCCGTGCTCGATCAGGCTAGCTGCCAAGTTGCTCAGCATGTGAGCTTGCTGCTTGGCGGAGCCACCGAGACGGGCACCCTTCTTCGGGGTAGGCATTGTTTACTCCTCGTGTGCGGTAAAAGTTGAGCGCGCGGCAACGAGTGCCGCAGTTCAGGGTGATTCTTTACTCGGAATCGTCCGCAGCCGGGTCCTTGAAGTCACCGGTTTCTGCGTCGTAGCCCTCGAGCTGGGTGGGGTCGAAGTCCTCAGGGGTGTCCTTCAGAGCAAGGCCCAAGTTAGCCAGCTTGATCTTTACCTCATTAATCGACTTCTGACCGAAGTTGCGGATATCCAGCAGGTCGGACTCGGTGCATTCTGCAAGCTCGCCGACGGTGTGGATTTCCTGACGCTTCAGGCAGTTGTAGGAGCGAACGGAGAAGTTCAAGTCCTCGATAGGCATGCCGTAGGCGGCGATGTACTCGGTCTCCTGCGGGGAGGGACCAATCTCGATGCCTTCGGCTGCGTTGTTCAGCTCGCGTGCCAGGCCGAAGAGTTCGACCAAGGTGCCACCGGCAGAAGCCAGGGCGTCGCGGGCAGAAATCGAGTTCTTGGTTTCGACGTCGATGGTGAGCTTGTCAAAGTCGGTGCGCTGCTCAACACGAGTAGCTTCGACCTTGTAGGAGACCTTCAGCACTGGGGAGTAGATCTGGTCGATTGGAATACGGCCGATTTCCCCAGAAGTTGCGGCAGCCGGGACGTAGCCACGGCCGCGCTCGACGACGAGCTCAATGTCCAGCTTAGCGGTGTCATTCAGCGAAGCGATGTGCAGATCCGGGTTGTGGATCTCCACGCCAGCCGGCGGCTGGATATCGCCCGCGGTGACATCACCAGGGCCTTCCTTGCTCAGGTACATAACCACCGGCTCATCGGAGTCGGAGGACAGGACCATGCTCTTGATGTTCAAGATGATCTCGGAAACGTCTTCCTTCACACCGTTGATGGTGGTGAACTCGTGGAGCACACCATCAATCTTGATGGAGGTTACCGCTGCGCCTGGGATGGACGACAGCAGGGTGCGACGCAGCGAGTTACCGAGGGTGTAGCCAAAGCCCGGCTCGAGCGGTTCGATGACGAACTTCGAACGAGACGAGTCGATGAATTCCTCGGTGAGCTGAGGACGCTGGGAAATGAGCATTGCAATTCTCCTTTTCGGCGACCGCTATTTGACGCCGGTAGAGGGGGTAAAAATCTTGAGGTTGAAGATTCCTGATGGACCGCGTGGCCTTGAAAGCCCGTGCGGTATAACAGTTTACTTCGAGTAAAGCTCGACGATGAGCTGCTCTTGCAGCGGAATGTCGATCTGAGCGCGCTCGGGCAACTGGTGCACGAGGATGCGCAGCGTATCAGGAACGACCTGCAACCATGCCGGTACGTTGGCATCGATAAGAGCGTCCTGAGCGTCTTCGAACCATTCCATCTTCTGGGAACGCGGGCGGACATCGATGATGTCGTACTGCGTAACCCGGTAGGACGGGATGTTTATGTTCTTGCCGTTCACGGTGAAGTGACCGTGAGAAACGAGCTGGCGAGCCTGGCGGCGGGTGCGTGCCAGACCTGCGCGGTAAACTACGTTGTCCAGGCGGGTTTCCAGAAGGATGACTAGGTTGTCACCGGTCTTGCCTGGGAGGCGGTTAGCCTCGGTGTAGTAGCGGCGGAACTGACGCTCCAGCACACCGTAAGTGTACTTTGCCTTCTGCTTCTCCTGGAGCTGCAGCAGGTACTCAGATTCCTTGATGCGGTTGCGGCCAGCCTGTCCCGGAGGGTACGGGCGGCGCTCGAATGCCATGTCTCCGCCGACCAAGTCGACGCGAAGACGGCGGGATACGCGGGTAGCGGGGCCAGTGTAACGAGCCATTTTCTTACCTCTTTCCTTCCCTTAAACCTTGCGACGCTTGGTCGGACGGCAGCCGTTGTGCGGCTGTGGAGTTGCATCCGTGATCGAGGAAACCTCGAGGCCTGCAGCCTGCAGGGAACGGATGGCGGTCTCGCGGCCGGAGCCCGGACCCTTAACGAATACGTCAACCTTCTTCATGCCGTGGTCCATTGCCTTGCGTGCGGCGCTTTCAGCGGCCATCTGCGCAGCGAACGGAGTGGACTTACGGGAACCCTTGAAGCCAACGTGGCCGGAGGATGCCCAAGAGATAACAGCACCGGTCTGATCGGCGATCGAGACGATGGTGTTGTTGAAGGTGGACTTGATGTATGCGTGGCCCAGAGCCACATTCTTCTTGACGACGCGACGGCCGGAACGGCGTGCGCCGGAACGAGTCTTTGGAGGCATGAACTACTTCTTCTTTCCTGCGATCGTCTTCTTCGGGCCCTTACGAGTACGCGCGTTGGTCTTCGTACGCTGACCGCGTACCGGCAGACCACGACGGTGGCGCAGACCCTTGTAGCTTCCGATTTCAATCTTGCGACGAATATCAGCCTGAACCTGGCGGCGGAGGTCACCCTCTACCTTCCAGGAGCCTTCAATTGCGTCACGCAGTGCCGAAACCTGTTCATCTTCCAGGTTGTCGGTGCGCAGGTCAGGAGAAATGCCAGTCTTTTCTAGCAATTCCTTGGCACGGGTTGGACCGATGCCGTAGATGTAGGTGAGAGCGACCTCCATACGCTTATTGCGTGGGAGGTCAACACCAGCTAGACGTGCCATAAGGCGTGTCCTTTCGGGTTGTTACGGCGGTTTTCTCCCCATCCGTCCCGCTCCATGCAACGCTTCGCCCGGACCGTGCCGGGGATCCTTGGGTTGCTTACCAGTGCGGGCTCAGGCCACCGTAGCCTGAGGTGTACAGGACAAAGCTGTGTTTCACAAAGCCCAGCTTCGGCCTTGGGTGAGGAGGCTGACTGTGTTTACTTGTAGCGGTAGACGATGCGTCCGCGGGTCAGGTCATAAGGAGACAGCTCTACGACGACGCGATCCTCCGGGAGGATGCGGATGTAGTGCTGACGCATCTTACCGGAAATGTGTGCAAGAACCTTGTGCCCATTGTCGAGCTCGACACGGAACATTGCGTTTGGCAAAGGCTCGACGATGCGACCCTCTACCTCAATTGCGCCTTCCTTAGCCATAACCTCTACTTTTCTGGCGACAGACAAGTACCTGTCACCTGCATGTTTGTTGTCTACTGCGGTGGTGCAAGCCAACCAGACCTACTGGCGCTATACACCGTCAAACCAGCATACGCTGCAGCGACACGATTTCCAAACCGTACGCGTTTTCCTAAATTCCCAACCTCTAGAAAAACTAACTTAACCCTCGCGCTCAGTTCTAGAATCCAGAACCAAGCACGAGGGCGGGCGCGTTTTCGCGGTGAACTACACCGGGTTAGTAGATGTAGACCTTGTCACCAATTTGGACATCATTCCAGTAGCGAACCGCTGCATCGTACGGCAAGTGGACACAACCGTTGGAGTCAACGTTGGTGTTGTCCAGGTGGAAAGCGTGGCCGTTATTGGTGAAGTAGATGGAGTACGGCATCGGCGCGTTGTTGAACTCGCGGGAGATTTCGTCCTTCACCTTGCGGTTGACGTGGAAGGTACCGCGCGGGGTTTCCTCGCCCACCATGCCAGCAGACATGGATGGGGAAATGTAGGAAACATCGCCGCCTTCCTGCAGCCAGGTGCGGCGGCCATCAAGGTCGACGCAGATCTTGGCGTCTGCTGGGCAGGAGCCGCGGTCGAATTCGTTGGCGCGGCGCTGCTCCTCCGCACGGCGTGCCGCTTCTTCAGCCTTCGCCTTTTCTTCCGCAATCTGCTGTGCGTGTGCACGCTCAGCATCCTCGCGAGCTTGGCGTGCTTCCTCGTTCTTCTGCGCCACGAGGCCCGGGAAAAGGAACTCCAGTGCGCTGTCCACTGCGGACTGCACATTCGGCGCCAATTCTGGGGCGTACTTCTCAGCCTGATCCAGGATGTCAGTGCGGCTCTGCCATGCCTGGTCACGGGTCTGGCCCTGGAAGTTATCAACCTGCTGCTGGGCCTGCGCGGTGAGCTGATCAAGATTAGGGAGTTGCTGAGCAGAAGCTGCCGGGGCGCCGGCAATGGTGCTCAATGCCATGACACCAGCCACTGCTGGTGCAGCAACGGTGGCACTTAACTTGCGGAGGCTGAATTTAGACATAGTGGTGAGTATAAACCTTTCAGGGGATTATCGCCTAGTTTAAGAGGCGATTTCTAGGAATGTTTATCCGGAGCGCCTAGTGAGAATGCGGGGGCCGTCCGCCGTCGCGGCTACCGTATGCTCCCAATGGGCGGCAGTCGAGCCATCCAGCGTGACCACCGTCCAATCATCTTCCAGCACCGCACTATCGACGGTGCCCAAGGTGAGCATGGGTTCGATGGCTAGCACAGAGCCTTCCTGAATGAGGGGCCCGCGGCCAGGCTTTCCCTCATTTTCCAAATAGGGTTCTTCGTGCATGGTCCGGCCAATTCCATGGCCGCCATAACCGTCCACGATATAGAGGGACACGCCAAACTTTTCTTCGGCGCGGTAGGTTGCCTGCTCCAAGGCGTGGGAAACATCCGTGAGGCGGTTGCCCGGGACCATCGCTTGCAGTCCTTCCATGAGCACCCACTCGGTCGCCGCGTTCAACGCCGCAACGTCTGGGTTCGGTTCACCGATGGGAAAGGACCACGCGCTATCTCCTACCCACCCATCGAGCGTGGCACCGCAGTCGATGGAGAGGAGGTCGCCATCGACAAGCACGGTCTTCGCATCTGGAATCCCGTGCACGATGACATCATTAACGGAGGAACAAATGGAGCCCGGAAAGCCCTCGTAGCCCTTAAAGGTAGGGATGGCACCGGCTTCGCGGATGGTCTGTTCCGCCACCGCATCGAGCTCCAGCGTGCTCACTCCCGGCGCCGCGGCGGCGCGAACTGCCTGCAGCGCCTTGCCGACGATCTCGCCAGCCGCCTGCATGGCATCCAGCTCGCCTGCGGTGCGGGCGGGGATGCGCTTGGTGCGGCGCCGAAAAGCCATTACTTGCCCAGCGCTTCCATGGCGCGGGCGTTGATCTCTTCGACGGAGCCTTCTGCTTTAATGGGGATGATGGCATCGCCGTAGTGCTCGATGAGCGGGAAGGTCTCATCGCGGTAGACGCCAAGACGGGTGCGGATGGTTTCCTCGTTATCATCGGCGCGGCCGCGGGCCATCATGCGCTCAACAACGACGTCTTCAGAAACCTCGAAGTTCAATACGCCATCGAGCTTTTCACCCTTCTTGGACAACAGCTCTTCCAAGATGTCTGCCTGCTCGGTAGTGCGCGGGAAACCGTCCAAGAGGAAGCCGTTCTTGGCGTCGTCTTGGCTGAGGCGCTCTTCCACCATGCGCGCGGTGACATCGGTAGGCACGAGCTTGCCGGCATCAATATAGGACTTCGCCTCAATACCGAGAGGAGTTCCATCGCCGATATTGGCACGGAAGAGATCGCCGGTGGAGATGTGCGGGACGCCGAGCTTTTCGCTCAGGATTGCCGCTTGGGTGCCTTTGCCAGCACCGGGAGGGCCGAGAAGTACAAGACGCATTATTTCAGTAGTCCTTCGTAGTTGGATTGGAGAAGTTGGGATTCAATTTGCTTGACCGTGGTCAAGGCCACGGAGACCATAATCAAGATGGCCGTACCGCCAAAGGCGGAGGTGCCGTTGGCAGAAGAGTGACCAACGCCAAGGTCCAGCAGGATATTCGGCAGGATGGCGATCAACGCCAAGTACAGGGCCCCGACGCTCAGCAGGCGGTTCATGACAAAGCCGAGGTACTCCGCGGTGGGGCGGCCCGGGCGGATTCCTGGGATGAAGCCACCGTACTTCTTCATGTTATCGGCTTGCTCGGCGGGGTCGTACTGCACCGAGACGTAGAAGTACGCGAAGAAGATGGTCAGCAGGAAGTACAAGACGATGTACTGCCAGGACGACGGCGCCTGCAGGTGCGCGATGACATTGCGCTGCCACCAGTTATCCGGGGTGTGTACGGAGCTGGAGTTTACGATCTGCGTAATCAGCACCGGCATATAGATAAGCGAGGAGGCGAAGATGACCGGGATAACGCCGGCCTGGTTGACCTTGAGCGGCAGGTAGGTAGAAGAACCACCGTACTGGCGCCGGCCCACCATGCGCTTGGCGTATTGCACCGGTATGCGGCGCTGGCCCTGCTCGATGAAGGTAATGCCGACGACCAGAACAATGAGACCGGCCAGCACCATGGCGAATACCATACCGCCGTTGTTTTGCAGGATGTTCATGCCATCGGTAGGCAGGCGTGTCGCAATACCGGCGAAAATGAGCAGGGACATGCCGTTGCCAATGCCCTTTTCCGTAATCAGCTCGCCCATCCACATCACGAGGACGGCGCCGGAGGTCATCGTCACCACGAGCAGGATGAGGGTGAAGAAGTTGCGGTCTTCCGCCAAGACCGGCACGCCCTGGCCCAGCAGCTGCTCACGGTCCGCCAATGCGACGATGCCGGAGGATTGCAGCAGCGCCAAGGCGAGCGTGAGGTAGCGGGTGTACTGGGTCATTTTCGCCTGCCCAGACTGGCCTTCCTTCTTCAGTTGCTCAAAGCGCGGGATGACCACGGTCAGCAGCTGCACGATGATGGACGCCGTAATGTAGGGCATGATGCCGATGGCGAAGATCGACAGCTGCAATAAGGCGCCACCAGAAAACAGGTTAATCACGGAGTACAGGTCTCCAGATTCTTCTGTCAGCTGACGCAGGCGTCCTGCAATTGACGCGTAATCTACACCCGGCGACGGGATCTGTGCACCGATGCGGTACGCAATGATCATCACGATGGTGAAGACGATCTTCTTGCGTAGGTCGGCATCCTTAAAAGCCTGCAAAATGGCGGACACTACAAAATCCTCCTGGCCTACCGCTGTCACGCGCGAATCTATGGATTCCTAACGCAGCAACACACGGAGGTGGACACTCTATGGCTCCCGTAGGGCTCCACATCTTTCTCACTTGGCGTTAAGAAGTAAAGACAAGGAGTCCCAAAGGAACGGTGGAACACTTTTGACCCCATAATCCTACCAGCCAAATATCTGCGCGCCACATCTAACCCGCATTATGTGACAATGATTGCCCATTCTTTCGCGCTTATTCCACTGGGGGTTTACCATGTTAATTATTGCCCTGCGCAATTTTCTACCCGTAACATTTCGGCCTTGCGATCCCTAAACACCAAGGTCGTTATTGGTGTGAACCCAACATTGCGAAAGAAGTCTGAATGAGCAAAAAATTCACGCCGATGACCGTTGCTGAGATCATCGACGTCTTCATCCCTAGTCCCAACCCCTTCCGCTGGGAGGCTTTTGATGGCTCGGCCACCGGCCCTGCCGATGCCGAGTACAAGGTCACCATCAATAGCCTTGGCGGACTTGCTTATATCGCCACCCACCCAGGCGATGTCGGATTCGCCCGCGCTTATGTCACTGATGGCATCTCTGTAGAAGGTGAGCACCCTGCCCACCCGTACGGCGTCTTCAATGCCCTGCACGCCATGTATGACAAGTTCGAAAAGCCCAGTGCTAAGGATATGGCGCGCGTGATTCGTTCGCTGGCTTCCATGGGCGCCTTCCACATCCAGCCGGTGCCTGAGGTAGAGCGCGCCTCTTGGCTGCGCCGTAAGCTCCACGATGGCCTGTCTAAGCACTCCAAGGAGCGCGATGCCGATGTCATTTCTGATCACTATGACGTGGGCAATGACTTCTACGAGCTCTTCTTGGGCGATTCCATGACCTATACCTGCGCCTACTTCCCCACCCCGGATGCCACCTTGGAAGAAGCGCAGGAAAACAAGTACCGCCTCATCTTTGACAAGCTGCGCCTAAAGGAAGGTGACACCCACCTGGATGTGGGCTGTGGCTGGGGCGGCATGGTGCGATACGCCGCACGCCGCGGCGTAAAGTCCATCGGCGTGACCTTGTCGCAAGAGCAGGCCGAGTGGGGCCAAAAGAAGATCGAGGAAGAAGGCCTGCAGGATCTGGCCGAGGTCCGCTTTATGGACTACCGCGATGTCACCGAAGAAGGATTTGATGCCATCTCTGCCATCGGCATCATCGAGCACATCGGCGTGCAGAACTACAATGACTTCTTCAAGTTCATGTACAGCAAGCTCAAGGTCGGCGGACTGATGTTGAACCACAACATCACCTACCCGGATAACCACAAGACGCCCAAGGGCGGGTTCATTGACCGCTACATCTTCCCCGATGGCGAGCTCACCGGCTCTGGCAACGTCACCAAGGCCATGCAGGACAATGGCTTCGAGGTCTTCCACACCGAGTCCCTGCGCTTTGATTACATGCGCACCCTGCACGAATGGTGCGAGAACTTGAAGGAAAACTGGGAGGAGGCCTGCGATCTGGTCGGCCTGCCCACCGCTCGCCTCTACGGCATCTACATGGCCGGCTCGGAGTGGGGCTTCGAACGCAATATCATTAACCTCTACCACTTCTTGGGCATCAAGCTCGGTGAGGCCGGCTCCCGCGCCGGCGTGCCTGAGCGCCGGTGGTGGGAAGACAGCCGCTTTTAAAAGGAGCCCACTATGACCCTTTTGGACCAATTGCGCGAGCGCGTTTCTGCCCTGCAACCGCGCCCAGTCGACGCCGTGCGCATCGAGCCCGTGGGCTGGCATGCCCACCGCGCAGGCGTAGACACCCTGCTACGCAGCTTCCGCGAGGTTCCCGCTGGCAAGCGCGTGCGCCTGGCCAAGAAGACCTCTAACCTCTTCCGCGGCCGCAGCGAGAATCAGGTAGGCCTCGATGTCTCCGGATTGGGCGGGGTCATCGAAATCGATCCCCTCGCCCGCACCGCCGATGTGCAGGGTATGTGTACCTACGAGGATTTGGTCGATGCCACCCTGGCGCACGGCCTCATGCCGTTTGTAGTGCCGCAGCTGAAGACCATCACCCTAGGTGGCGCTGTGACCGGCATGGGCGTGGAGTCCACCAGCTTCCGCAACGGTCTACCGCACGAGTCCGTCATCGAGATGGATATCCTCACCGGCACCGGCGAGATCCTTACCTGCTCGCGCGAGGAGAACGTCGATCTCTTCCGCCTCTTTCCCAATTCCTATGGTTCTTTGGGCTACGCGGTACGCCTCAAGATTGAGCTCGAGCCCGTGCCTCCCTACGTGGAGCTGCGCGAGCAGCGCTTCCACTCGGTAGAAGAGGCGAGCCGCGTGCTTGCCGATGTCTCCGTTCACCACACCCACGAGGGTGAGACCGTCGATGGGCTAGACGGCGTGGTCTTTTCTGAGGACGAGGCTTACCTCGTCTTTGCCCGCTTTACCGATGAGGAGGGCCCTACCTCCGATTACACGCGGGATAAGATCTACTACCGCAGCCTGCAGCACGCCCAAGGCATGCGGCGCGACCGTCTTGCCATCCGCGACTATATCTGGCGCTGGGATACTGACTGGTTCTGGTGCTCACGCGCGTTTGGCGCCCAAAACCCCAAGGTCCGCAAGGTATGGCCGCGCGAGCTGCGCCGCAGCTCCTTCTATTGGAAGCTAGTGCGTTTGGACCGCAAGTACGAGTTGGAGTACAACTTCATCAAAAAGCCGCACGGCAAGCCGCGCGCTGAGCGCGTGGTGCAGGATATCGAGGTCACTCCGGACAACCTCCCGGAGTTTCTCCACTGGTTCTTCCAAGCCTCCGATATCCAGCCTGTGTGGCTGTGCCCCATCCGCCTGCGCGATGGCGTGGGCGAGCTCGTGGGCACCGGCGATATTGCCGCCGAGGCCAAGGACCCCTGGCCGCTTTATCCGCTGCGTCCCGGAAAGACGTGGGTCAACGTTGGCTTCTGGTCCGGCGTGGATGGCGATCACGTCGATCCCAGTGCCCCGGGCAATGGCGCATTCAACCGTGTCATTGAAGAAAAGGTCAATGACTTGGGCGGCCACAAGTCGCTGTATTCCGAGGCCTTCTACTCCCGCGAGAGGTTCGAAGAGCTCTATGGCGGAAAGCTCCCGGATGCCATCAAGGCGGTAACGGACCCGGACGACCGCTTCCCCGGACTCTTTGAAAAGACCGTGGACGAGGCTTAAGACGGTCCCACAATCACTGAAGGGTGGAACGCTTTCACGAGCGTTCCACCCTTCTTCTATATCTTGAATACGATCTCGAGCTGATTCCACGGCGCGCGCAGGCAACTAATTGGTCTGGGCTACCTGCGCGGTCTTCGCGTTATCCGGCGGAGATGACAGCGGCAGAGATCGACTACACCCCCTCGCCCCGCACGCTAGGTGCGAGGAAAGGGGGTGTAGCCATTCTCTAGTCCAGATTACTTGGTGTTGGCGGAACCGCCAGCAGCCTCAATCTTTTCTACAGCGGACTTGGAGAACTTGTCTGCGGTGACGTTCAACTTAACGTTGATGTCGCCGCTGCCCAGAACCTTGACCGGCTGGTTAGCACGGACGAGGCCAGCAGCTGCGATATCAGCGACGGTGATGTCGCCGCCATCGGCAAACTTCTCGGCCAAGTCAGCCACGTTAACAACCTGGTACTCAACGTGGTTCGGGTTCTTGAATCCCTTGAGCTTAGGCAGACGCATGTGGATGGGCATCTGTCCACCCTCGAAAGCAGCGGGAACCTGCTTACGAGCGCCGGTACCCTTGGTACCGCGACCAGCGGTCTTACCCTTGGATGCCTCACCGCGGCCGACGCGGGTCTTGGGCTTATTTGCTCCTGCGGTTGGGCGCAGGTCGTGCAGCTTGATGATATCAGCCATGGTTTACTCCCCTGCCACTTCTTCGACGGTGACCAGGTGGCGAACCTTGTGAACCATGCCGCGGATGATCGGGGTGTCCTGCTTAACTACGGACTGACCGATGCGCTTGAGGCCCAGAGCCTCAATGTTCTTGCGGTGGTTCGGTTTGGTGCCCACCAGGCCCTTTACCTGTGTAATCTTCAGAGCCATTGTTTATGCCTCCTGACCTGCGCGCTTGCGCAGCATACGGGCCGGGGTAACCTCTTCGAGGGACTTGCCACGGCGTGCGGCAACCTCTTCGGGGCGAACCAGCTGCTTGAGGCCGTCCACGGTTGCGCGGACGACGTTGAGTGCATTGTCGGAGCCCAGGGACTTCGACAGAATGTCCTGCACGCCAGCGCATTCAAGCACCGGACGAGCAGCACCGCCGGCGATGACACCAGTACCAGGAGCGGCAGGCTTCATCATGACGATGCCCGCTGCGTCGCGACCCTCTACCGGGTGGGTGATGGTGCCGGCAACCATAGGTACGCGGAAGAAGTTCTTGCGAGCCTCTTCTGCACCCTTCTGGATTGCAGCCGGAACTTCCTTAGCCTTGCCGTAGCCAACGCCTACCTGGCCCTGGCCGTCACCAACGACGACGAGAGCGGTGAAGGACATGTTGCGGCCACCCTTAACGGTCTTGGAGACGCGGTTGATGGTCACAACGCGCTCGATGTACTTATCGCGCTCGTTGTCCTGCTGGTTACGACGATCGTTGCGACGGCCGTTGCCGCCGCGGTTGTTCTTGTTGTTCTCGGCGGAGCGTCCGCCGTCACGCTGTTCACGGTCCGACATTACGCGATCCTTCCGTTGATGTTTCCGTTGACGATGATCATTAGAACTTCAGACCACCTTCACGTGCGGCGTCTGCCAGCGCAGCGACGCGGCCGTGGTACTTGTAGCCTGCGCGGTCAAAGACGACCTGCTCAATGCCAGCGGCCTTGGCGCGCTCAGCAATCAGTTCGCCCACCTTGGCAGCCTTTGCCTTCTTATCGCCCTCGAATGCACGGATGTCCGCTTCCATAGAGGATGCGGAAACCAGGGTGTGGCCTGCCAAGTCATCGATGACCTGGACGTGCATGTGGCGCGAAGAGCGGTGCAGGACCAAGCGCGGGGACTCAGGGGTGCCACGCAGGGTCTTACGGATACGGAAGTGGCGGCGTGCGCGTGCTTCGCGACGACGAGAAGAAATGTCCTTGCCGACTGGAGTGCGCTTCGTGTTTTCAGTGTTTGCCATTGCTTACTTACCCGTCTTTCCGACCTTGCGACGGATCTGCTCGCCTTCGTAGCGAATACCCTTGCCCTTATAAGGATCGTCCTTACGCAGGCGACGGATATTAGCGGCGATCTGTCCGACTAGTTGCTTGTCAATACCGGTAATGGACAGCTTGGTGTTGCCGTCCACTGCGAAGGTGATTCCCTCCGGAGCCTTGATGAGGACCGGGTGGGAATAACCCAGGCTGAATTCCAGGTCCTGGCCCTTTTGCTGCACACGGTAGCCGACACCAAAGATTTCCATCTTGATGGTGAAGCCCTCGGTCACGCCGATGACGGCGCTGTTGAGCAGCGAACGGGACAGGCCGTGCAGTGCACGGTGCTTGCGGTGATCATCAGGGCGGGAAACGGTCAAGATACCGTCTTCCACGTTGATGGTGATCGGATCCGGAACGTTTACGCTCTGGGTACCCTTAGGCCCCTTGACCTCAACGTCTTGGCCGTTGATGTTGATTTCGACGCCGTTTGGTACGGCGATCGGTGCTAGACCGACTCGAGACATGTGTCAAACCTCCCTTTACCAGACGTAGGCGAGAACTTCTCCGCCTACGCCCTTCTCCTCAGCCTGACGGTCAGTCAGCACACCGTGGGACGTGGAAATGATAGCCACGCCCAGGCCGCCCAAGACCTGTGGCAGTTCGGTGGACTTTGCATACACACGCAGACCCGGCTTAGACACGCGACGCAGACCAGACAGGGAACGCTCGCGGTTGTTGTACTTCAGCTCGAGGGACAGAGTGTGGCCCTCAACGGTGTAGTCAGCGATGTAGCCTTCCTGCTTCAAGATGTCAGCAATATTTGCCTTCAACTTGGAGGTAGGCATCGACACAACGTCGTGGTGTGCGTTACTTGCGTTACGCACACGCGACAGCATGTCGGCAATAGGATCAGTCATAGTCATATGAGTGACCGTGTACCTTTCTCGTTGCGGTTCCCGTGCTCACCAAAGCGTTTTCCGTGTGATTTCGGGCTACTCACGCTCCTCACGGTCAATACCGCAAGGCGCTCGCCACCCTTTGATTCAGACAACGGTCCGCTATAAACGGCGAGGGGCCTACAACAAAGTTGATGTTCAATTCTTTTTCGGCTCTGCGTTTTGCCAGTTCAGCACGCAAAACCCGCAAGGCTTTGCGCGTGCACCGGCTGCAGCGCAGGCACGCGGGAACACTTTACGCCATATCCTGCGGTTTTCCAAATAAATCCCCTGCATTCATTACAGTCGGATACAGCGCCACATGAATGAGGAGTAGTTGAGATGAGTACCGAGAACGAAGATCCGATCCGCACCGCCCACCAATGGCTTGAAGAAGCCGCGCGGCTATTAAACCTCGAGCCCTACGAGGCCACGGCGCTGACCCGAGAACTGCTGGATTTAACCAAGGACGTGGCCCATACCCAGTCGCGGCCGGCAGCACCGTTGACGGCGTTCGTGGTGGGGTTGGCATCGGCAAGCACGGCAGAAGCCAAGGTAAATATCGAAACCCTCAAGGAGGCGCTGAAGTAATGGCCGGACGCAAGAATGCCACCTTTGCAGTTACGAAGGTCCGCTTAGGCGAGCACGCGCAGGTCGATACCCGCGCCGATACCGTCGCCGACGAAGAGCCACTTGAGATTCGCGTGGGCGGGCAGACCATCACCACCACCATGCGCACCCCGGGCCACGACATCGAATTGGCGCACGGTTTCCTCCACTCCGAGGGGCATATTGCTGCGCTTTCCGATGTCACCACTGCCCGCTACTGCGCCGGTGCCACCGTCGAAGGCATGAATACCTATAACCTCCTGGACCTGGAGCTGGTAAAGACCACGCCGCTGAGCTTGAGCGATCTTCGCCTGACCACGACAACATCCGCCTGCGGCGTGTGTGGTACCTCGTCTATCGAGGCGCTGACGAAGAAGTCGCGCTACCCCATCCCGCACATCCCCGTGGACTCACAGCTGGTGGTCCAGCTGCCAGAAAAGCTGCGCGCCGCCCAAAAAGAATTCCGCAAAACCGGCGGAATTCACGCCGCCGGCGCGTTTACCCTTGAGGGCGAGCCGGTGGTCATCCGGGAGGACATCGGCAGGCACAACGCCGCCGATAAGGTCATTGGGCACCTGCTCATGGAAGAGCGCCTGCCGGCCGATGACCTTATTTTGGTCATGAGCTCGCGCGCCAGTTTCGAGCTCGTGCAGAAGGCTGCGATGGCGGGCTTCGGCCAGCTCGTGGCGGTATCGGCAGCCTCCTCGCTCGCCGTGGACACTGCCCGCAAAACCGGCATGGCGCTCGTCGGCTTCGCACGCGGCGACCGCTTCAACCTCTACTCGGGAGACCTGAAATGAGCCTTATCGATTTCCTCGTCAACGTCGAGCTGGACACCCCGCGCCCCGACTACCGCGCGCTGCTCATCACCGCACGCAACGTCACTTCCCCGGCTGCCGACACCCCCGCCGCCCCGTCAGCGTTCCAGCCCCATGTCGCCGCGTGGCGCACGGCGTGGCAGAACGCCGGGCTCGATCCCGCGCTTTTTGAGCTGGGCGCCCAGCCTTCCGATGCCCCCGTGGTTGCCCTCGGCAACGCCGTCGCCCGCCGTTTCGAGCTGCCGATCACGACGTTTGCCCTCGATGGCTTCGAGGGCCCAGTGCGCATCGAGGTAGGAACCGCTACCGTGCGCGATGCCGCGGGTAGTGCCGCGCGGCGCTTCCGGCCCGAGCACCGAGTCCAGCCCACGCCGGAGATCACCAGCGTGCTCTATATCCTCGAGGCTCTGGATCCGCTCACGGACGACGATTTGCGCCTGGCGGCCGATGACATCCTCGACGCCCTGCGCACGGCGAACCCTGATGTCGAGGTCGCCCAGCGCATCCTGCGCCCCGAATAACTCCGCGCCGAGTAAGCGCTAGTGTGCAGCGCGCACGTCGAGGAACCCGCGCAGCAGCGCATTGCGGCGGCGGGTGCCGGACTCGAAGGTCTCGGCATCGTTGCCGTAGGCGGCATCGACTTGCGCGTACACCTCGTCGAGATGCGACATGTCGGGCACTCCGGCGACAAGCTCGGTGTCCCAAGCTCCCGCGATATGTTCGATAATCGACTTGATGCCCTCGGGGCCGCCGCCCAAGCGGTTGGACTCGAACGGGCCTGTGGCCGCGTCGGCGAGTTCTGCGCGCACGTCCGTCATGCGCACCTGCCACCCCGCGTCGACGAAGCGCTGGGCAAACGAGAAACCGATCAGGCCGCCACCTACAAGCAATGCTGTCTTCATGTTTTCTAGCCTAAGCCTCTTGGCTCGCGGCCACACGGTTTGCTGTATGGCCACCGCCACACAAAAGGTCTACAAGAATTAATTTATCCCGCCTCAGCCTTGCCCGGAGCGAAAGACGCGTTTTTACACCCCGACCTCGCCCCGCCCTGCGCCCGCAACTAACCCGTAGAAAATGCACCGCACGCCCATTCTTTGCACTCACCCCCGTGCCACTCCTGCTACGCCCGAGACCTCGGCTGTCGACCCCGCGCACTGCGCATCAGACCAGCGCTTTCACACCCTTCCCCGAGCCGGTGCAGCAAACACATCCCGCCGTGACCACGGATAACAGCAGCATGCCCGCGCGCAGCACCACTTTTCATTAGATACTTTTACCGTAGCCTAACCTATGTTAGCGTCTCCTAACATGCACAAAATTCGTCAGGAGAGACCGGCCCCGTTCGTCGATTCCTTCGTAGGAGCCGA
Source organism: Corynebacterium sp. KPL2838 (assembly GCF_040225455.1). Classification (NCBI taxonomy): domain Bacteria; kingdom Bacillati; phylum Actinomycetota; class Actinomycetes; order Mycobacteriales; family Corynebacteriaceae; genus Corynebacterium; species Corynebacterium sp. KPL2838. The sequence goes on from NZ_JBEHFT010000011.1 coordinate 65,875, forward strand.
TCCGACTGCATTAAACACAATCATCCACCACAGCCAGCACACCCTCAAGCAGTATCTCGCCGAGGGCGACGCGCCACGCTCCGGTCGCAACGCCCATGAGACAGCAGCGGCCGTCACACGCGTTGACCTCGAGCACCCAATTGGTACATTTGACGCCGCGTTGGCTGAGCTTCGCGAACTCTGGCTCGACCACGCCGTGTGGTACCACCACCCGCGCTACATCGCCCACCTCAACTGTCCGATCACCGCCACCGCCGTGGGCGCGGACCTGCTCGCCACCACAGTTAACACCGCGGTCGAAAGCTGGGATCAGGCCTCGAGTGCCGCCGCAATCGAAGGCCACCTCCTCGAGTTCTTCGCGCGCAAGCTGCGCTGGCCGCAAGACCCGCATTCCCGCACCCGCGGGGTCTTTACCTCCGGTGGTACGCAATCCAACCTGCAGGCGCTCTATATTGCGCGCGAAAAGGCGCTGGGCGCCCAGGGCGTGCAGGGACTTTCCCAGTTGCGCCTCTACACCAGCAGCCACGCCCACTACTCCGTGCTGCGCGCTGCCCACCTCCTTGGGCTTGCGGATACCGCCGTCATCACTATCGACTCGGATGCCGCACACCGACTCGACCCGGCTGATCTCGCCCGGCGCATCGCGGCCGACGTGGCGGACGGCTACACGCCGATGGCCGTCGTGGCCACCGCTGGGGCAACCGACCGCGGCACCATCGATCCGCTAGAGACCATCGCCAAGGTCTGCCTCCACGCTGGGGTGCACTTGCATGTCGACGCCGCGTACGGGGGTATCCTGCTGCTCTCGCCCACGCAGCGACACCGTCTGCGCGGCATCGACGCAGCCGATAGCGTCACCGTCGACTTCCACAAGGGCTACTTCCAGCCGGTGGCCTGCAGCGCGATTCTCTTGCGCGATCCCGCTGACTGCGCCCTCGTGTCGTGGCACGCGGACTACCTCAACCCCGAAGACGCCACCGACCACAATCTCGCGGACTTCTCGCTCCAAACCACGCGTCGCTTCGACGCGCTCAAGCTCTGGATGACGCTGCGCACCCACGGCGCCGACGCCCTCGGGGAGGCCTTCGACGCCTGCTGCGCCGCGGCCCGCGATGCCGCCCGGCGCGTCGACGCCCATCCACGCTTTGCACTGCGCGCCACACCGGAGCTTTCCACGGTGCTGTTTACGCCTGCCGATGCCCCCGCCAGCCTCGTCCAGATCGTCCGCCAGCGCTTGCTCGAGCGGGGCGACGTAATTATCGCGACCACCACCTTCGAAGGCGCGCCGTGCTGGAAGTTCACCATTCTCGATCCGCAGCTGCGTGGCACAGATATCGACGCGATCCTCGGGCTCATCGAGCGCGAGATGAACGCCGTCGACCAAGCCAACGCTCAACCGAGCCCCAGCGTTCTCGCGGTACAACCCGCGCGCTAGACCACGACCCACAGAAACTTAAAACAGGAGTTTGTCATGTCTTCTTCCACCACCGCCCGCACTGCCGCCGTCGCTGATGCCGAATCTAGCATTAAGCCCTATGATCTGGTGGGCATCGGGATCGGGCCGTTCAACCTGGGCTTGGCGGCGCTGAGCCAGCCGCTGGTTGACGGCGGCGTGCTGCGCGCGGCGTTCTTCGATTCGCGCGCGGAATTTTGCTGGCACCCCGGGATGATGATTCCTGGGACGACGATCCAGGTTCCGTTCATGGCCGATCTGGTCACCCTCGCCGATCCCACGAGCCCGTACAGTTTCCTCAACTACTGCAAGCAGCAAGGGCGCATCCACCAGTTCTACATCAAGGAGGATTTCAACCCGCTGCGCGAGGAATACTCCGATTACTGCGCCTGGGTCTCCCAGCAGCTGAGCACGCTCGAGTGGAACTCCACGGTGACGTCGGTGCGCCGCGTCGACGATCTGTGGGAGGTCACCGTCAACGGGCCGCGGGGCACCTGCACGGTGCTCAGCCGCAACGTCGTGGTCGGAGTGGGCACCACGCCGTTTATCCCCGGCGAGCTGCGGGCTGCGCCGGAAGCCGGGCTCGCCGTGCACTCGGCGGACTATCTTGAGCACAAGAAGGAGTTGCTCGCCCAGGAGTCCGTCACCCTCATCGGGTCGGGGCAGTCCGCGGCCGAGATTTACGCCGATCTCATGGAACCTGCCGCGTACCGGGGCACGCGGCTGGACTGGGTCACCCGCTCGGGGCGCTTCTTCCCCATGGAATACACCAAGCTCACCCTCGAGATGACTAGCCCCGAGTACGCGCAGTTCTTCCGCGGCCTGGACGCCGCGACGCGCGACCGGCTCAACCGCGAGCAGCGCAATCTTTACAAGGGAATCTCCGGCCAGCTCGTCAATCACATCTACGACACCTACTACCGGTTGTCCATCACGAAGGGCCTGCCGCGCCCATTCGCCTCGACGCTCCTGGCCGGCTGGAGCGCGGCACTGTGCGACACAGACGCGTCCGCCCCGTTCCAGCTGACGTTGACCCACGGCGAGACCGGCGAAACCCGCACGCACGCGACAAACGCGCTGGTGCTCGCCACCGGCTACAAGGCCCCGCTCTTCCCCAGCTTCCTGGAGACCGCACGCGAAGAAGTCCAGTTCGACACGGCCGGGCGCCTGGCCATCGATCCCGGATTCGCCATCGACGCCGCCCAGTCGCTCTTCGTCCAAAACGCCGAGGAACACCTTCATTCGCTCATCGCGCCCGACCTCGGGATGGGACCGTGGAGGAACTCCATTATTCTCAAGGCCATCACCGGCCGCGAGTACTATCCCATCGAGCGTTCCGTCGCCTTCCAGACCTTCGGGGGTCAGTAATGCTCAATACCGAACGTGACGACATCTTCACTCCCCACGGCACGGTGCGCCTTCGCCCGCTCACCCCCGCCGACACCGAGCTTGTCCACGGGTGGCTCACCGATCCTCACTGCGCATTCTGGGGCATGCAACAGGCCAGCGTCAACGACGTCGCCGTCGAATACGACCGGCTCCGCGCCTCCCCGCACGAAGAAGCCTGGATCCTCGAGCTGCACCCGCACCCTGCCGCCCCGCACAGACCGATGGGCATCGTCGAGGACTACGACCCGCGCCGCGTGGTGCTGGACTCGGTGTTGGCCGAGGCTGCTAGCTCGGAGGCTGCTGGTATCAGGGAGTTGACGCTGGAAGAGCCACTACGCGGACTGCACTTCCTCGTCGCCCCGCTGGCCGGTGCCCACGTTTCTGGGCTAACCAGTAGCCTTTTCGCCGCGGTCATCCGCTGGCTCATCGATTGCCGGGGTTTCCGCGAACTCCTCGTGGAGCCCGACGTAGCCAATGGCGCGATTCACCGCAAGAACGCCGAGGCCGGCTTCCTCGATGTTCCGGGACTTAACGAGATCCGCCTGCTCCAAGGCGGGCACACGAAGACGGCACGGGTGCAGCGTTGTACCGCCTCAGACTTCTATTCCTCAGCGGCTGCCGCGCGCGCCTCGCTGTCGCCGGTGGCGAATGCGCTGTGCGCGGCCGAGACCGCTGAGCGCCAGCTCATCGCCAAGGCCATCCGCGAATTTAGCCATGAAAGACTGCTGACGCCAAGCTTTCACCCGGACTCCGAACGATGGTCGGTCCACTTTGGGCCGCGGGAGCTGAGCTTTTCGGCCCACCAGTACGGGCTGGCGCATCTCGAAGTCGTCCCCGAAAGCATCGAAGCTGCCGATGCCTCCCCGCTGCACCTGGCCGAGCTCATCGCCGGGGCCGCAGAACAGCTGGGCATACAACCGGGGTTCCTGCACACCTACATCGAGGAGATTCAGGCGACCCTCGTCGGCCGTGCCCGCGCCCTCGCGACGCGCCCCGCCGCGCAAAGCTTGCGCGCACCGCAGCTCGCCGCCAGCGCCCAGGAGCGTGCGAATGCCCAGGCGGACTATCTCGTGACCGCTGAGTCAGCAATGTATGAGGGGCACCCCGGGTTCCTCGCGAATTCGGGGCGCGGCGGGATGAGCCTTACCGAGCTGCGCGCCTACGCGCCGGAGGCGGGAGCCGACATACACATCGTGTGGCTCGCCGCCAAGCGGGAGCACTGCGTGGTGGCGGCATCAGAAGACGTCGCGGACCTAGCCGGGTTCTTCGCCGAGCAGCTCGGGGACCTCGGTCCGCGCTATGAACAGGCGCTCGCAGAATTGGGCTGCGCACCGGATGACTATGTGCCGCTGCCGCTGCACCCGTGGCAGTGGGACAATTGCATCTCCACGATCTTTTTTGACCAGCTCATTTCCCGGGATCTGGTGTACATCGGCACCAGCAGCGACCTATTCCGTCCCCAGCAGTCGCTGCGGACGTTCTTCAACCACTCGCGCCCGGCGCTGCCGTATGTCAAGACGGCCGTGGGCATTCGCAACATGGGGTTCGTCCGCGGGCTCTCGCCGGCGTACATGGAAACCACGCCCGCCATCAACGATTGGTTAGCCCAACAGCTCAATGTCGATCCGGAATTCCGGGCCCGCAACGTGCGTCTGCTCAAAGAAATCGTCGCCGTGGGCTACCGCGGCGACACCTACCACCGCCACCCGCTGCCCGCGGGCTCAACAAGCGAGCGTGAGAAAATGCTCTCCGCGCTGTGGCGCGACTCGCCCATGCCGCAGCTATCCGCCACGAGCGTGGCCGTGACTCTGGCGGGCTGCCTCTACGTCGACCCGGCAGGCGAGTCACTCGCCGCCGAGTGGATCGCACAATCGGGTCTGCCGCCGCAAGAATGGCTGCGCCGGCTGCTCGACGTGTACCTTGTCCCAGTCCTCCACGCGCTCGCCCAGTACGGAATCGTGTTCATGCCGCACAGCGAGAACGTGATCCTCGAGCTCGACAACGGCGCGCCCGTCGGCGCGTTCTTCAAGGACCTAGGAGAAGAGGCCGCGGTCGTCGACGCCCGCGTGGACGTGCCTGCGGGACTGGAGCGCCTGCAGGTCGATCACGGCGACTTCACCGGCGCCCAGCGCGCGCTATCTATCCACACCGACGTCCTCGACGGCGTGCTGCGCCACCTCGCCGCGCTCTTCGACCGGAAGGGATTGCTCACTGAGACCGAGTTTTGGCTCAGCTGCCGTGCAGTCGTGCTGGATTACGAACGCCGCTTCCCCGGCACGCTAGAGAAACTTCCGGTGCTCGCGTCGCAGTTCAAGCACTCCTGCCTCAACCGCTTGCAGTTGCGCAACCCGCTATCGATGGTAAACCTGGGCGACCAGGAGTCCTCGCTCATCTACGCCGGGGACATGGACAACCCGTTGCATTCTTCAGAATCGACGGCGCGATAAGTAAAGGCCAACCCCGCTCGTGCGGGGTTGGCCTTCTCGCGTACTACGCCGCAGCCTAGTCGCGGTATGTCTCCGGGCCCTTGTTGAGCCAGGCGTACACGCCGCCGATGAGGAAGCCGCCGCCAATGACGTTGCCCACCCAAACGATGACCCAGTTGGTCAGCACCGCGCCGAGCGTGAAGTGCTCCGGGAACGCGCCCGCGTCAAAGAACGTGAGGCACACTAGGCAGAAGTTCGCGATGACGTGCTCGAGGCCCATGCCCACGAACGCCGCGATGAACGGGACGATGACGATGAACTTCGAGATGATCTCCTTGGCGAAGATGCCACCCACGATGGACATGTTGACCACGAAGTTGGCCAGGATGCCCTCGACGAGCATGCCCGCCGGCCCCTTCGCCAGCTTGGCGTCGGTGAGCGTGACGATGATGTGATCGACCGGCAGGTTGCCGAACTTCGCGGAGACCCCAACGCGGCGGCGAGGTTCGCCGCACCCACGAGGTTGAACACCGTGGTCACGATAATGAGCCAGAATGCCTTTGCCCATGTCACCTGCTTATTGGCGGCTCCGTAGACCATGAACAGCATGTTGCCGGTCGCAAGGTCAGCGCCCAAGATGATGATGGCAAACAGGCCGAGGCCGAAGAGGAAGGCGAAGGCGACGCTGCCCAAGCCTTCGAAGTTCTTTTCCACCGCTTGTGCCACGGCGCAGGCAAAGGCCGTGCCGATGAGCAGGTACACGCCACAGGATGGCGCGCACGATAAAGCGCGACGGCGACTGGTCAAGCAGAGCGGTTTTCTTCGTGACCGCGGCGGCCACGGACTCATTGAGGGACATGCAGACAATCCTTGAAAGAGGAGCAAAATCGACCCATACATGGTACCCCACGCATGCGAAAACCCCAGCCTGCGGTGCCCGAAAGGGGGCATCGGAAAGCTGGGGCTTAAGGCCGTAAGCGAGTGCTTACTTGAACGGGAAGCCGAGCTCGCGCAGGAGCTTGCGGCCCTCCTCGTCGTTGGTAGCGGTGGTAACGACGGTGATGTCCATACCACGGGGACGATCGATCTTGTCAATGTCGGTCTCGTAGAACATAGACTGCTCGGACAGGCCGAAGGTGTAGTTGACATGGCCGTCGAACTGCTGATCAGAGAGACCGCGGAAGTCACGAATACGTGGCAGCGCGATGGTCAGCAGGCGGTCCAGGAACTCCCACATACGGTCGCCGCGCAGGGTAACGCGTGCGCCGATGGGCATGCGCTCACGAAGCTTGAAGTTCGCGATGGACTTCTTAGCACGACGCAGCTGCGGTAATACCGATAAATCCGGGGTCCGCTAGCGGGTTCCTGGTCCAGGATTGCGCCAAGACACCGGCGACGGCAAGGGCCGCGCCGGCGAAATAGGCCAAGAAGGTGCGCGGCATGCGCAGGTTCCACACGATATCGCGGATATCCTGCTCCCCCGCTCCGCGCAGCGCGGCGATGACCTCATCGGGCGGAATCGAACGCGAACCTAGCGCCAAGGA